>DASTIQ010000287.1 GCA_035717485.1 Thermoanaerobaculia bacterium
CTACAACCTCGAGCACGGGATCGAGCCGGCGTCGATCGTGAAATCGCTCGACTCGCCGCTGCTGGCGATGTCCAACCTCGACTATCTCGAGCCGATGCAGATCCAGAAGCGCGCGACGCCGGAGGACGAGGAAGCCCTCTCGAAGAAGATCGCGGCGCTCGAAAAGGAGATGCGGGCGGCGGCACGGGATCTGGAGTTCGAGAAGGCGGCGTCGGTCCGCGACGAGCTGCGGCGGCTGCGCGAGCTGCAGATCTTCCGCGCCTGATCGTGTTCGCCCGGTGCGGCGGTCAGGCGCGCCGGGACGCGAGCGAGACGGGATGCGAGCCGCCTCGCGGCGCCCGGAGGCGTACCGGCCGTCCGCCGGAGGGCGACGCGGGCGGCAGGCGTCCGTCGTTGATCGATGTATCGGCGCGCCTGCCGACGGCGCAGCCGCGGTACAGGCCGATCGCGACCAGCGCCAGCACCACGATCGCCGCGATCCAGATGAACGCGGTCTTCGGCTTCGAGAGGTCGGGACGGGCGAAATAGCCGGTTCGGAAGATGTCGACCTGGTTGTGGCAGTTCGGGCATTCGACCGCGTCGTTCCCGATCGGCCGGAGGCAGAAGGGGCATTCCTTCATGGCGCGATCATATTCTCCGCCGGGCAGGCCATTTCGGGCGCAAAATCCCTGAGCCGTTTATAATTTGCGCGTGGCGGAGCTCGAAAACCCCGCGCCTCCCGAGAACCTTCCCGACGCCCCCGGCGTGTATCTCTTCCGGAACGCGCGGGAGCGGATCGTGTACGTGGGCAAGGCGCGGTCGCTGAAGAAGCGGGTCTCCTCCTACTTCCACAAGACGATCGAGGACGCGAAGACGCGCGCTCTCCTTTCGGAATACCGGTCGCTCGAGACGATCGTCACCCGGACCGAGCTCGAGGCGCTCCTCCTCGAGAACGCGCTCATCAAGAAGCACCACCCGCGGTACAACGTCTGCCTCCGCGACGACAAGACCTATCCGTACATCAAGATCACGACGGGGGAGGAGTGGCCCCGCGCGCTGGTCACGCGCCGCGTCCTCGACGACGGGCACTCGTACTTCGGGCCGTTCTGGGGCGGCCTCGTCCGGCGCACGATGAAGATGATCACGCGCCATTTCCAGATCCGCACCTGCTCGATCGAGATCGACGGGCGGCTCCCGCGGCCCTGCCTCTACTACGACCTCCACGCGTGCCTCGGCCCGTGCGTCGCGGGGTTGACGACGAAGGAAGCGTACGACGAGGCGGTGCGCGACGTGATCCTCTTCCTCCAGGGGAAGAACGCCGAGCTCTCGAAGAGCCTGAAGGGAAAGATGGACGCGGCGGCGGCCGGGGAGAACTTCGAGATGGCCGCGGCGTATCGCGACGCTCTCCGCACCGTGGAGGAGATCGCCGAACGCCAGGTCGTGCAGCGTCTCTCGGGCGAGGACGCCGACACCTGGGGAATCCACGAGGACGGCGGCGACGCCGCGGTGCAGGTCCTCGTCGTCCGCGGCGGAACGATCCTCGACCGGCGCGAGATGTTCTTCGAGAAGGTCGAAGGCACCCCCCCCGAGGAGCTCCTCTCGACGGTCATCGCGCAGTTCTATGGACAGACGACCTTCCTTCCGGACGAGGTCCAGGTGCCGTTCGACCTCCCGGACCGGGATCTCCTCGAGCAATTCCTGTCGGAGAAGAAGGGGAGCCGCGTCGGAATCCGGCGGCCGCAGCGCGGCCCCGCGAAGGATCGGCTCGAAATGGCGACGGTCAACGCGCGCTCCCGGCACGAGGCTCGATTCCGGCAGTCGAAGTCCGCGGAGGAGGACGCGGTCGCCCGGCTCTCGAGGCTGCTCGACCTTCCGGAGCCCGCGCGAAGGATCGAAGGCTTCGACATCTCGCACATCCAGGGAACGAATTCCTACGCCTCGATGGTCGTTTTCGAGGACGGCCGCCCGAAGAAGTCCGACTACCGGCTCTTCCGGATCCAGTCGCAGGATCTCCTCGCGCCCGACGACTTCGCCTCGATGGCGGAAGCGGTGTCCCGGCGCTACTCCCGCGTCGCGGCCGAGGGAGGCAGGCTCCCGGATCTCGTGCTCGTCGACGGCGGCCGGGGGCAGCTCTCCGCCGCGATCACCGCGCTCGATCGCATCGGCCTGGAGCTGCCGGTCGTCGGGCTCGCGAAACAGGAGGAGGAAATCTTCGTGCCGGGGCGTCCCGATCCGATCCGTCTCGCCCGCCATGAGAGCGCCCTGAAGCTCGTCCAGCGCGTCCGCGACGAGGCGCACCGCTTCGCGATCGGGCGCCACCGGCGGACGCGGACCTCGGTCGCGCTCACGACCCGGCTCCGTTCGGTGCCCGGCGTCGGGCCCGTCAAGGCGAAGAAGCTCCTCCGCCGGTTCGGCTCCGTCGGCCGCGTCCGGGAGGCGCCGCGCGAGGAGATCGCGAGCGTCGTCGGCGCGCGCGCCGCCGAGAACGTGATCTCCCACCTGCGGGACGAATGAGGGAGGCCTTCGAGAGCTCCGGCTCGCTCGCGTCGGTCGACGTGCTGGCGGCGATCGGCGGGATCGGCCGAAGGAGGGAGTCCGGCACGCTGCGGATCGCGGGACCCTCCGGAGAGGCCGTCCGGTTCGGCTTCGCCGAGGGCGTTCTCGTGGCCCTCGACCCTCCGGCCGAGAGCGGCCCGGCCGACGTCCTGATCCGTGCCGGGAAAGTCCAGCGCGCCACGTACGAGGCGCTCACCGTCGGCGGCTTCGAGGACCGCTTCGCGGTCGCGGCGGCGTCGGGCGTGATCTCGCGGCGCGAGGCGAACTGGGGCCTGAAGATCTCGGCGATCGAGTCTCTCGTCCGCGTCCTTTCGTGGGGCGAGGGGGAGTACGCGTGGGAGGAGGGGGAGCCCGAGCCGACGGCGCCGCCGCTCAAGCTCCGGATCGACCAGTGGCTCCTCGAGCTCTTCCTCCGCTCGAACGACCGCGGTTTCGTCGTGCGAAAGGTCGGCCCGACCGACGTGCCCGTCGCGCGCGCGGAGGGCTTCGGCGAGGCGTTCGGGGCGCTCGGGCTGACGGCCGACGCCGATGCCGTCGTCGAAGGCATCGACGGGCGCCGCACCGTGGACGAAGTCGTCAAAAGGTCGCGCGCGGAGGAGTTCGCGACGTTGAAGCTCCTGGCGGCGCTCATCACCCTGGGACTCGTCCTTCCGATCCACGAAATTCCCGAGACGGCGGGCGAGACCGACTCTCCCGCCCCCTCGCCGGAGCCGGCCGGCGCTCCGCCGATCGAGGAGAGCACGCCGGAGCCGGGAGAATTCGAGCTCGCCGGTCCTCCGGCGCTCCCCGGCCCGCCGGAGCCCGAACCGCCGCCGGAGCCCGAGCTCGATGAGACGACATGGGAACCCTCCGCCGCGCGGGAAGGCGCCGCGCCCGAGGAGGCGGCCGAGCCGGAATTCGAGTCGGAGCCGGCCGAAGCCTCCGAAAGCTCCTTCGAGGAGCCGGCCGACGCTCCCGAGTTCCCCTTTCCGGAGGAGAGGGAATCGTTTCCGCCCGACGCCGCCGGCCCGACTTCCCCGCCGCTGCGCGAGATCAGCGTCCCTCTGTTCGCGCTCACCGCTCCGGAGCCGGAGGGCAACCCGGTGGCGGAGTCGGAAGAGAGAAGCGGGGAGGGACCGGTTTCCCCCCATCGAAGTCTCGGCGGGATCCGGGCCGCCGCGGTTTTCGCCGCCCTCGCGATCGTCGGAATTCTCCTGGTCGTTCGGCGCCGACCCGCCGCCCCCGCCGCGAGCGGACAGAAACCTCCGGCGGCGTCCCCGTTGCCGGCGCCCCGTCCGCCCTCGGTGGAACCGAAAACCGCTGCCGGGGCCCCGGCCGTTGCCGAATCTCCCCGGGAAACGGTTTCTCCCGCTCCCGAACCCGTGCGAGAGAAGACGTCGGAACCCGCCGGAGTTCCGCCGCCGCGGACGGCGCCGAAGAACTCCCAGCCGGCGAAAACCTCCAGGACCGCGAAACCGGACTCCTGGGAGGCGCTCGCCCGCGCCGGGAAAGCCGCGTTCGAGCACCCGGGCGCGCATCGGTACGCGATCCAGCTGGAGCTCGCCTGCGAGGAATCGACGCTCCAGAAGGCGTTCGCCGCCGATCCCGCGCGGCGGCGGATCTGGCTCGCGCCCTACTCCTTTCGCGGGCGGAGCTGCTACCGGGTTCTGTGGGGGAAATACCGGGATCTCGCATCGGCCAAAGCGGGGAAGTCCGCGATCCCCGAGATGTTCTCGCGCGACGGCAACCATCCGGCGGTCGTGCCCCTCGGGCGCGCGAAGTGAGCACCCCTCGGGCGCGCGAAGGGAAGGCGCATGGCCGTGGCCGCTGAGAGCTGGAGCGGCCGGATCGCCGACGAGCGCTTCCCCGCGATCCTCCGTCGCATCTTCACCGAGCGCCGGACCGGCCGTCTCACGTTC
>DASTIQ010000288.1 GCA_035717485.1 Thermoanaerobaculia bacterium
AAGGACGTCTCGGTGCGCTGGTTCGATGCCGGCCACGGATCGCTCGCGGTCGACGAGCAGATCGGGGAGATGCGCGAGGCGCTCGCGTTCCTGCGGCGGGTCGTCAGCGCCCGGAAACCGTGAGCGTGGCGACGGTCTTCAGGGCCTCGCGGGTCGCCGTCAGGGTCAGGGTTCTTCTTCCGTCGGGACTCCGGAGCAGGAGCGTCCGGCCGTCCTCGGTCTTCATGTCCATCCCGGTCGTCCAGCCGCCGAGCTTCCCGCGATAGAACTTCGCGAGGTCGTCGGGCCAGTCCGGCGTCTCGATCGTCGCCGCGGTCGGACCGTTGTGCGTGTCGACGGAGGCCGCGACGTGGGCGCCGGGATACATCGGGATGTCCTTCGGGAATCCCGCCGGGAAGGCCGAGCCGCCGGTTCCCGCCGTCGCCGTCCCCTCGATCGATCGGATCGTCACGCTCTTCCCGGACCGGTCGACCTCGACCGTCGAGCCTCCGGCGGTCACCGTCTCGTGCTTCCGACAGGCGGGCAGGGCCGCCGCCAGGACCAGAACGCCGAGCATGAGGCCGTTTCGCTGGAGCATCGTCGACCCTGTTCCCCCCTCCGGGTCAGGCGGCTTCGCCGCTTCCCCTCGGAGCGCTCTATTCCGACTTGATCGCCCGCACCGCCTTCGCGAGCTCCGGGACGAACGGGAAGAGATCCGCGACGACGCCGTAGGTCGCCACCTTGAAGATCGGCGCGTCCGCATCCTTGTTGATCGCGACGATGACCTTCGAAGTCCCCATTCCGGCGAGGTGCTGGATCGCGCCGGAGATTCCGCAGGCGACGTAGAGCGTCGGCGAAACGACTTTTCCGGTCTGGCCGACCTGGTACTGGTGGTCGATCCACCCCGCGTCGACGACGGCGCGGGAGGCGCCCAGCGCCGCGCCCGACCCCATCGCGTCGACCAGATCGCGAATGATCGGCCAGCCCTCCGGACCCTTGATCCCGCGGCCGCCCGAGACGACGACGTCGGCCTCGGTCACGTCGAGCTCCTTGCCGCCCGACGCCGTGATGCCGGTCACCCTCGCCCGGATCTCGAGCGCGCCGAGATCGAGCGCCTCGATCGCCGGTTCGGCGGCGCCGTCGTTCTTCTCGGCGGGGAAGACGTTCGGCCGCGTCGTCGCGACACGCAGCCCGGACGCGGCCTCGACCGTCGCGCGCGCCTTCCCCGAGTAGACCGGCCGGACGCCGACGAGCCGATCTCCCTCGACCCGAAGATCCATCACGTCGGCGAGCACTCCCGCGTCGTTCTTCGCGGCGAACCGCGGAGCGAGGTCCTTCCCCATCGACGTCGCCGCGATCAGCACGGCGTCCGGCGATTCCTTCTCGCGCGCGGCCTGGAGGGCTCCCCCGTAACCGCGGTTCGAGTAGAGCGCGAGATCGTCGCGGTCGGCGACATAGACCTTCGCCGCGCCGAATTTGCCGAGCTCCTTCGCCGCCTCCCCGATCGCCTTGCCGGCGATCACCGCCGAAACGGGGCCTCCCGCCAGGCGCGCCGCGAGCGAGAGCGCCTCGAGCGACGCCTTCCGGATCTTTCCGTCGCGCTGTTCGATGAAAACGAGGAACTTCATCAGATCACCTTCGCTTCTTCGCGGAGCAGCCGCGCGAGCTCGCGCGCCGCGCCCGCGGGATCGGCCGCCGCGCCCTCGGCGGAGGACTTCGGATCCCCTCCCGGAATGAAGTGGCACGGCTTCGGCGGCGGAGGGAGCTCGAGCCGGGTGAGCGTCGTCTTCGGCGCGAACGTCTCGGCGGCGCGCTCCTGGATCGGCTTCTTCTTGGCCGCCATGATCCCCTTGAGCGACGCGTAACGCGGCTCGTTCAGCCCCTTCTGCGCGGTGATCACGCAGGGAAGCGGGGCCTCGACGTGCTCGTGCGCGCCTTCGATCTCGCGTTCGCAGACGACCTTCCCGTCGCCGGCCTCGAACTTGACGACGTTGGCGACGTGCGGAACGCCGAGGAGCTCGGCGACCATCGGTCCGACGAGCGACTCGTCGAACCCGACCCCTTTCTGTCCGAACCAGACGACGTCGCGGGGAAGGTCCTTCACGGCGGCGGCGATGTTCCGGGCGACGCCGAGGGCGTCCAGGGCGTCGCCCTTCGAGTCGATCCAGATCCCGTCGTCCGCGCCGCGCGCGAGGCACTCCCGGATGCCCGTCTTCGCGCGCTCGGGTCCGAGCGAAAGCACGGTCACGGCCCCCGCGCCCTTCGATTCCTTCGTCTTGATCGCCTCCTCCAGCGCGTACTCGTCGTAGGGAGAGACGATCCACTTCACGTCGGATTCGTCGATCGACTTCCCGTCGGCGGCGACCCTGATCTTCGTCTCGGTGTCGGGAACGTAGGCGATGCACACGATCGAATTCATCGGTTTCTATCTTCTCTCCGCGCCCGGCAAACCTCGGCGCCGGCGGCGCTTGTGAAAAATTTCACCACAAGCGCGGGACGATATCACGAGGGATCGGAGCGGAATGATGCGAACGAACCGGGCGCTTCTCAGAAATTCGCGCCCGCCGTGATCGTGAAGGTGCCGGAAGAGCGGGAGGGCACAGTTTTCGCGCTCACGGTCGTAAGCGCCTCTGCAGGAGATCCCTCGCTCCGCCACTCGGGATTCAGTCCTCCGCGCTCACGGCGGTGAGCGCTGCGGGTCAGACCTTCTTGAGGAGGAGACACCCGTTCGTGCCGCCGAAGCCGAACGAGTTCGAGAGGGCGTAGCGGACGTCGACTTCGCGTGCGGTGTTCGGCACGTAATCGAGATCGCATTCGGGATCGGGCTCTTCGTAGTTGATCGTCGGAGGAATCACGCCGTGCTTGACGGTCAGGGCGAGGATCCCCATCTCCAGGCCTCCCGCGGCGCCCAGCAGGTGCCCGGTCATCGATTTCGTCGAGGAGATCGCGACCTTCTTCGCGTGGTCGCCGAAAACGCGCTTGACGGCGATCGTCTCGACGCGATCCCCCATCGGGGTCGAGGTGCCGTGGGCGTTGATGTAATCGACCTGCTCGGCGTTGACCTCGGCGTCCGCGAGCGTGTTGCGCATGACGCGCGCGGGGCCGTCGCCGTCCTCGGAGGGCGCCGAGATGTGGTACGCGTCGCCCGACATGCCGTAGCCGACCATCTCGGCATAGACGTTCGCGCCGCGCGCCTTCGCGGATTCCCATTCTTCGAGCACGAGCACGCCGGCGCCCTCGCCGATCACGAACCCGTCCCGCCCCTTGTCCCACGGCCGCGACGCCCGCTGGGGCTCGTCGTTGCGGGTGGAGAGCGCGCGCATCGCGGCGAAACCGCCCACGGCGAGCGGCGTGATGACCGCTTCGGTGCCGCCGGTGATCGCCGCGTCGGCGTCGCCGTACTGGATCATCCGGTAGGCCTCGCCGATCGCGTGCGCTCCCGTGGTGCAGGCGGTGATGGTCGCGAGATTCGGTCCCTTCGCGCCATACTTGATCGACACCTGACCCGCAGTCATGTTCGCGATGAGGCCCGGGATGAAGAAGGGCGAGAACCGGTCCGGCCCTCCCTCCCAGACGCGGCGGTGCTGGCTCTCGATGAGCGGAAGGCCGCCGATGCCGGAGCCGATCACGACCGCGACCCGCTCGGCGTTCTCCGGCGTGATCCGGAACCCCGCGTCCTCGAGCGCGTAATGGGTCGCCCCCATCCCGTAATGGATGAAGGTGTCCATCTTCTTGATGTCCTTCTTCGAGACGTACAGGGAAGGATCGAAGCCCTTGACCTCGCCCGCGATCCGGACGGGGTACTGGGATGCGTCGAACCGGGTGATCGGCCCGATGCCGGAACGTCCGGCCTTCAGGGCCTCCCAGTTCTCATGCGTGCCGATACCGAGCGGGGAGACGAGCCCCACTCCGGTGACGGCCACGCGGCGCGAAGGGCCTCGTCGGGGCATGGGTCAGCTTTTCTGCGCGTGCTTTTCGATGTAGTCGTAGGCGTCCTTGACCTTCTGGATCTTCTCGGCGTCCTCGTCCGGGATCTGGATGTTGAACTCCTCCTCGAACGCCATGACGAGCTCCACCGTGTCGAGCGAATCGGCGCCCAGGTCGTCGACGAAAGAGGCCTCCGGCGTCACCTGGGCCGCGTCGACCCCGAGCTGTTCGACGATCTTGTTTTTCACGCGCTCCTGAATGCTGTCCGCCATCACCCCTCCTCGAAAAATCTCACTTTTCAGCCGCTTGCGCTCAAGCCCGCGTATTCTACACGAGGCATTTTCCCCCGCAACCGAGGCGCGGCGGGCGCCTCCCGTTCACCGGACTCACTCGCCGGAGGGTCGAGCTCTCCGATCGGAAGACGACGAAGCACGGCGAGGCGGCACCCGCCTGCCCGGCTCGATTCATCGCCGATCCGGCTAATTCCCGTTCTGAGAATGATGTCGACTCTCGAGACGACGATGAAGCGCGGCGAGGCGCGAGCGCGGCGAGTGGCAGCCGCCTGCCCGGCTCGATGCATCGCCGCGCCGGGTCCCCTACATGTAGAGGCCGCCCGATACGTTCAGCACGGTTCCGGTGACGTACCCCGCCTCGTCCGACGCCAGATACACCGCCGCCGCCGCGATGTCCTCGGGCGATCCGAGGCGCTGCAGCGGGATCTGGGACGCGAGCCCTTCCTTCGCGGCGTCGGTCATCTTCTCGGTCATCGAGGTCGCGATGAATCCCGGCGCGATGGCGTTGACCGTCACCTGCCGCGAGCCCACCTCGCGCGCGAGCGACTTCGTGAGCCCGACGAGCGCGGCCTTCGCCGCCGCGTAATTCGCCTGCCCCGCGTTCCCCATGAGACCCACGACCGAGGTGATGCTGAGGATCCGGCCGGAACGCTGCCGGATCATCATCTTGATCGCCGCCTGCGAGAGGAGGAACGCGCCGGTCAGGTTCGTCGCGATCACCCGGTCCCACGAATCCTTCGTCATCCGGAGGATCAGGTTGTCCTCGGTGATCCCCGCGTTGTTGACGAGCACGTCGAGGCGCCCCTCGCCGTCGGCGATTCCCTTCATCGCGGCGGCGATCGACGCCGGGTCCGCGACGTCGAGCGCGACGGCGCGGGCCTTGCCGCCCGCCGCTTCGATCGAGGCGACGAGCGTCGAGAGCTTGTCGGCGCTCCGGGCCGCGCAGAGCGCGACCGCGCCTTCCGCCGCGAAACGGCGGGCGATCGCCTCGCCGATTCCCTGGGACGCGCCCGTGACAAGGGCGATCTTGCCGGTCAATCGCATGGAGCCTCCGATTTCGGACGGGTTCTACCACGACCGGGCGCGGACCACACCCATGGGGCCGGCGCGGTGGAGGCCCGCGACGGGAGCGATAAGATCCTGTCGATGACCGAACCCCGGCGTCTCACGAGCTTCGTCGCCGGCGTCTTCCGCCTGCCGGCGGACGGCGCGTGGGTCGACGACGTCAACCCTTCCGACGCCTCCGACGTCATCGCCCGCGTCCCGGCAGGAGATCCGGCCGACGTCGACGCGGCCGCGGACGCCGCGTCGGCCGCGCTCCCGTCGTGGCGCGCCCGGACGGGACCCCAGCGGGCCGACGCGCTCTGGGCCTGGGGAGAAGCGATCGCGGCCCGCCGCGAGGAGCTCGCGCAGGCGATGGCGCGCGAGGTCGGGAAGCCGATCGGCGAGGCGCGCGGCGAGGCGGCGCGGTGCGTCGCGATCCTCCGGTATTTCGCCGGCGAAGCGGTGCGGGAGATTGGCGAGGTGATCCCCGCCCAGGCGGCGGGAGCGCTCCAATTCACGCTGCGCGAGCCTCTCGGCGTCGTCGCGCTCGTCACACCGTGGAACTTCCCGGCGGCGATTCCGCTCTGGAAGGCCGCCCCGGCGCTCGCCTTCGGAAACGTCGTCGTGCTGAAGCCCGCCGAAGCGGCCTCCGGGTGCGCCGCGATGCTCGCCGAAACCGCCGCGGCGGCGGGGATCCCTCCGGGCGTCTTCAACGTCGTCCTCGGCTCCGGCGGAGTGATCGGCCCGCGGCTCGTCGAGCACGAGCGGATCCGCGCGGTGAGCTTCACGGGATCGGGCAAGGTCGGCGCGCAGATCGCGGCCTCGGCATCCCGGCGAAACATCCGGTACCAGACCGAGATGGGGGGAAAGAACGTCGTGATCGTCGCGCCGGACGCGGACCTCGATCTCGCCGCGACGCTCACCGTCGCGGGCGCGATGCGCTACGCCGGACAGAAGTGCACCGCGACGAGCCGGGCGGTCGTCGACCGGCGAGTCCGCGACGCGTTCCTCGCGAAGGTCCGCGCTCAGGTCGACGCGCTCGTCCTGGGCCCCGTGACCGACCCGGCGGCCGCGGTCGGGCCGGTGATCAGCCGCGAGTCGAAAGCGTCGATCGACCGGGCGCTCGCCGGCGCGTCCGCGGAGAGGATCCACGGCGGGAAGCTCCCCCCGGGGGACGCCTGGTCGCGCGGCTTCTTCTGCTCCCCGGCGGTCGTCGAGAACGCCGATCCCGAATCGTCGATCGCCCGCGACGAACTGTTCGGGCCCGTCCTCGCGACGTTCGAGGCCTCGGACCTCGACGAGGCGATCGCGCTCGCCAACCGGACGGAGTACGGCCTCTCCGCGTCGCTCTTCACGCGCGACATCCGGTCGGCCCTCGCCTT
>DASTIQ010000289.1 GCA_035717485.1 Thermoanaerobaculia bacterium
CTTTCGCTTCCCGAGCACGGCTACCACGCGCCGAACGAGAACTACGACTGGCGGCAGGCGCGCGGCGGGATGATGGCGTTCGCCGAGTATTTCCGGAGAGCCGCGGAGATCTAGCGCTTCCCCGGCGAGGATTCCGGGCCCGGCGGGACCGCCGGGCCTTTTCCGTTTCGGAGAAAATGACGGCCGCATGACCGCGCCGCGCCGCCCCGTCGTCTATTCGTCCGGTCCGCAGGGGAGCGGCAACCGCTGTCCGCGATGCGGATGGCCGGTCGATTCGTGCGCCTGCGCGAAAAAAGAGGAGGTCGCCGGACCGCTCGCCGGCCAGCGCGTCCGCGTTTCGCGCAGCTCCGCGGGGCGCGGAGGCAAGACGGTGACCCTGATCGCCGGAATCGAAGGGGGAGACGCGATTCTCGCGCCGCTCGCGAAGAAGCTCAAGGCGCGATGCGGCGCGGGGGGGACGGTCAAGGACGGCCTGATCGAGATCCAGGGCGACCATGGGGACACGGTGATGAGCCTGCTCGCCGCCGAAGGGTACCGGCCCAAGAAATCGGGGGGGTGACCGGCCTTCATCGCTGCCGGGGACGCGATGGTCTCCGTGTGCGGCGAATTCCGGGCGGAGTCGTTCGACACGCGGGACCGCCCGCGCGACGAATTCGCCGGCGTCGATCTTCGAACATGGCCGATCGGATTTGTCAAGGAAGAATTCGATCAAAAATTTCCGGGCGATGGTTGATTTCGCGCGAAGCGGGGCGGACAATCTTTTCGTGCTTCCGGAAGTCTTCGAATGCCCGCGATGCGAGCGGCAGTTCATCGTGGACGAGCCCGCGGAAGGCTACGGCACCGTCCACTGCCCGCAGTGCGGCCGGTACCTCGGCGAGCGCGATCTCTCGTACGTCCTCCGTTCCGAGATCGACGAGCTCGTCGAGCGGCTGGAGTTCGAGCGGAACCGGCTCGAGAACGACGCGGCCGTCTACGGCATGACGGACTGCGAGGCCGAGATGAAGCTGTACGGCCGGGAGATCCCCGCCGCGATCGGCGTGCTCCGCGAGACGATCGGGAAGCTCCGCAAGATGAGCGAGTCCTACAAGCCCGCGCCGTCGAATACCCACGAGAGATAGCCTCCCCGGGGGCCTAGCCCTTCCGTTAAAATCTCCCCACCCATGCCCTTGTCGAACGGAACGAAGATCGGCCCTTACGAGATCCTCGCCCCTCTCGGAGCGGGAGGCATGGGCGAGGTCTATCGCGCGCGCGATCCGCGGCTCGGCCGCGACGTCGCCCTGAAGGTCCTTCCGGAGGAGTTCACGACGGACCGCGAACGGCTGGTGCGCTTCGAGCAGGAGGCGCGCGCCGCGTCGGCGCTGAACCATCCGGGAATCGTCGTCGTGCACGACATCGGATCGGCCGAGGGGCGCGCCTACATCGCGATGGAGCTCGTCGACGGGCGGACGCTCCGCGCGCTCCTCGAGGACGGGGCCGTCCCGATCCGAAAGTTGCTGGATATCGCGACCCAGCTGGCGGAAGCGCTCGCGAAGGCGCACGACTCCGGCATCGTCCACCGGGACCTCAAGCCCGAGAACGTGATCGTCTCGAAGGACGGCTACGTCAAGGTGCTCGATTTCGGTCTCGCGCGCCAAACCGATCGGCGCGGTTCGGATTCGTCCGAGCTTCCGACCCAGACCGGCACGGCGCCCGGGACGGTCATGGGTACGGTCGGCTACATGTCGCCGGAACAGGCGGCGGGCCGCCCCGTCGACTTCCGGTCGGACCAGTTCTCCCTCGGATCGATGGTCTACGAGATGTCGACCGGCAAGCGCGCGTTCGAACGGGGGACATCGGCCGAAACGCTGACGGCCATCATCCGCGAGGAGCCGGAGCCGATCTCGACCGCGAACGCCCGCATTCCCGCGCCGCTCCGGTGGATCGTCGAACGCTGCCTCGCCAAAGACGCGGAGGACCGCTTCGCCTCGACGAAGGATCTCGCGCGCGACCTGAAAAGCCTGCGCGACCACCTCACGGAGACGTCGGCGTCTCTCCAGTCCGGCGTCAGCGCCGCCATTCCCATCGGGCGGGTGCGGAGCCTGCGCCGCCGCGCGATCGCGGCGACCGCCGTCGCGGCAGTCCTCGCGGTCGCTCTGGCGATCTCCGTCCTGAAACCCCGCCGCCCGCCGGGCGGGGCCGTCTTCCATCGGCTGACGTTCCAGCGCGGCGCGATCTGGGGCGCGCGCTTCACGCCCGACGGGGGATCGATCGTCTACGGCGCCGCGTGGGACGGGCAGCCTTCCCATCTGTACACCGTCCGGGCCGACAACCTCCTCTCGTCGCCGCTCGATCTCCCTCCCGCGTTTCTCCTCGGCATCTCGAGACAGAGCGAGGTGGCGCTCGCGAAGGATCCGATTCAGGTCACGACGCTGCAGATTCTCGGAACGCTCGCGAGGGCCCCCTTGTCCGGGGGCTCGCCCCGCGAAGTCGAAAGCAGAGTGTCTTTCGCCGACTGGACGCCGGACGGCACCGGGCTCGCCGTCGTTCGCGACGTCGGCGGCCGTGCGGACCTCTTCTATCCGGAGGACCACCTCCTGTACGCGTCGCAGGGATGGGCCAGCCATCCGCGGTTCTCGCCCGACGGAAAGTGGATCGCGTTCCTCGATCACGCGTCGGCGGGCGACGGCGGCTCGGTGGTGCTCGTGTCGACCGACGGCCGGACGCGGAGGACGCTCGCCTCCGGATTCTCGACGGTTCAGGGGCTGGCCTGGAGGGCCGACGGGAAGGAGATCTGGTTCACCGGGACCGCCGAGGGAAACGCGCGGGCGCTCTGCGCCGTGACGCCGTCCGGAAAGATGCGGACTCTTCACCGGGTCCCGGCGACTCTGACGCTCTACGACATCGCCAAAGACGGCCGGCTGCTCGTGGAGCAGGAGGATCAGCGTTCCAGCACCTTCGCCCTGGCGCCCGGGGAGACCCGGGAGAGGGATCTGTCGGCGCTCGACTGGAGCGGCCTCAACGGATTCTCGACGGACGGAAGGCTCGTGTCCTTCGACGAGACCGGCGAGGGCGGCGGCGAAAGCGGCTCCGTGTACATCCGGAGGACGGACGGATCCTCTCCCCTCCTGCTCGGGACCGGCGGGTCCGGGGGCTTCTCCTCGGATGGCTCCTGGGTGGCCGGTTACGGATTGGAGGGCTCGACGATCTCGCTCTTCCCGACGGCGGCGGGGAAGTCGCGCACGATCCGGACCTCGCTCGTGAACGTCAGCTCGCCGCAGTTCGTCGCCGGCGCGATGCGGCTCGTCGTGCGGGGCGCCGAAAAGGGTCACAACCCGCGGTATTTCGTCCTGGACGCGGAGACGGGCGCCGCCCGGGCGATCAGCGAAGAGGGAATTCCCTTTTCGAGCTACACGCCGACTTCCCCCGATGGAACGCGTCTGCTCGGCCTCAGCGCCGATTTTCGTCCGACGATCTACCCGATCGCCGGAGGAGCCGCGGTTCCGGTCCTCGGATCGCAGCCCCGCGAATACCCCGCCGGCTGGTCGACCGACGGACGGGCGATCTACGTCTACCTCCGCAGCGGAAGCGTGGCTCCCGTCTACCGCGTCGATCTCGCGACGGGGAAGCGGGAGCTCTGGAAGACCATCACGGCGCCGGATGCGGCGGGAATCACCGGCATCGCCCCCGTCATCGTCGTCATGGACGGCAAGGCCTACGCCTACGGCGTGACGCGGATCCTTTCGAGCCTGTACCTCGTCGACGGCTTCCGGTGAGGGTCCTCGTCGTCGGTGCCACCGGCACGATCGGACGCGCCGTCGTCGCGGCGTTGGAAGACCGCCACGAGGTGCTTCCGGTCGCCCACCGGAGCGGCGCCCTGACGGTCGATCTGCAGGACTCCGCGTCGATCGCGCGGCTCTACGAGAAGGTCGGCCGCGTGGATGCCGTCGTCTGCACGGCGGGCGGCACGCGGTTCCGGCCGCTCTCCGAGCTCTCGGAGGAGGACTTCCGTTTCAGCCTCATGCACAAGCTCCTCGGCCAGATCAATCTCGTTCGGCTCGGGATCCGTTTCGTCGCCGACGGGGGCGCGTTCGCGCTGACGTCCGGCACGCTCGCGAGCCGCCCCTCGCGGGGGGGGGCCGCGGTCGCCGTCGCCAACGCGGGCGTGGAGGCGTTCGTCGCGTCGGCGGCGCTCGAACTGCCTCGGGGGATCCGGATCAACGCGGTGTCTCCGGGCTGGGTGACCGAAACCCTGAAGAAGATGGGGCATCGCCCGGAGGGAGGGACGCCCGCCGCGACCGTCGCCCGCGCTTTCGTCGAAGCGATCGAGGGGGATTCGAGCGGCGCCGTGATCGAACCCGGGGGGTCCTGAGGACCCCGTTCCGCCTCAGCCGGCCGGAAGGACGACCGACCGCAGGTGCGAGGTGCCTCTCTCGAGCTCGTCCAGGACCTCGTTGATCGCGGCGGCACCGAGCGGAACGCGCCGCGTGATCGCGCGCGAGACGTCGATCATTCCCCGGGAGGCGAGCTCCATCAGGTCGACGAGGTCGCTGCGGAGATGGTCGGAACACCCGATGATCCGCCGCTCCCGCGCGAGCACGTCGCGATACGGATCGAACGGGAACGGGCGGGCATCGAGCGCGACGATCACGAGCCGGCCGCCGGGAGCGAGCGATCGCAGGGCCGCGGTCCGAGACGCCGGCGTTCCCGCGAAGTCGAGGGCGACGTCCGGGCCCCGCCCTCCCGTCGCGGCGGTGAGCGATTCGGCGAAGCGGGGCGCGGACGCGTCCAGAGGGTGCGCGCCGAAATCCCGGGCCGCCGAGAGCTTTTCGGGAACGACGTCGGCCACGACGACCGCGCCGGCTCCGAGAACCCCCGCGAGCTGGACGGCCGAGACGCCGAGGCCTCCGAATCCCGAGACCAGGACGCTCTCTCCGGGCCGGATCTCCGCGAGACGGAGCGCGTGGAGCGCCGTCGCCGACGAGCACATCATGACGGCCGCCTCGTCGAACGAGACGCCGTCCGGCACCGGGATCGCGTTTTCGGCCGGGACGGCGACCCGCTCCGAGTAGCCTCCGTCTCGCTCCTTGCCGAACATCTCGGCGCGCGGGCAGAACCGTTCCCGTCCCGAGCGGCAATCGGCGCAGAGTCCGCAGCCGACGAGGTAATGGACGGCGACGCGGTCGCCGATCGCGACCGAGGTGACGTCCGCGCCGATTTCCGCGACGACGCCCGCGATTTCGTGCCCGAGCGTCCGCGGGAGCGTCGCCCGCCCCGGATCGCGCCGGTAATGCGCGTCCGAGTGGCAGATCCCCGCGGCCCGGACTTCGATGACGACCGAGCCCCCGTCCGGCAGGGGATCCGGGGAGTCCTCGTCCGTCAGCGGTCGACCGGGGGAGACGAGACGGACGGCGCGCATTCGCGGAACGGCTCGAGCGCCGTCAGGCCGTGACCGACGAAATCGCCTTCAGGAAGGCTTCGATGCGGCGCAGCACCGTTTCGCGTCCGAGGAGCTCGACGACGTCGAAGAGCGGGGCGCCGACGGTCTTTCCCGTCAGCGCCAGCCGGAGCGGGTGGATGATCTTGCCCGCGGAAATCCCCTTTTCGGTGGCGAGCTCCCGGAGCATCGCCTCGAGAGCCTCTTTGCGGAAGTCGGCCGCGGCCGAGAACCGCTCGCCGAGCGCGGCGAGAAGCGAGGCGGTGTCCGCGCCGACGTTCTTCTTCAGCCCTCCGGCGTCGTACTCCAAGGGATCGGCCGCATAGTCGGCGATCGCCGACCGGAGCTCCGCGAGCGTTCGCGAGCGTTCCCGATGGAGAGCGATCGCCGTGAGCGCCACCGGCTCCGGCGGCAGCACCGCTCCGTCGACGTCGAGCCGCAGGAAGAGCTCGGCGGGCGTCATCGCCGCGAGGTACTTCGAGTTCATCCAGAGGAGCTTCTCCGGGTCGAAGACCGACGGCGACGCTCCGACCCGTTCGAGCGAGAAGTCCCGGATCATCTCGTCGAGCGTCATGATCTCGCGGTCGTCGCCGGGAGACCATCCGAGGAGCGCCAGGAAATTGACGAGCGCTTCGGGGAAGACGCCGGCATCCCGCCACTCTTCGACGGAGGCCGCCCCGTGCCGCTTCGAGAGCTTCTTGCGGTCGGTCCCGTAGATCATTCCGAGGTGCGCGAACTTCGGGAGCGGCGCGCCGAGCGCCTCGAAGAGCGCGACGTGCTTGGGCGTGTTCGCGAGGTGGTCGTCGCCGCGGATGACGTGGGTGATCCGCATGTCCACGTCGTCGACGCAGACGGTGAAGTGGTAGAGCGGATGGCCGCCCGAGCGGACCAGGACGAAGTCGTCGGTCGCTCCCGCCGGGAACTCGACCCGCCCGCGGATCAGGTCCTCGACGACGATCGGCTCGGGTCGGACGCGAAGGCGGACGACGAACCTCTCGCCCGATTCCGCGCGGCGCGCGGCTTCTTCCGCGTCGAGCGCGCGGCATTTCTTCGAATACTGGTAGGCGCGCTTCTCCGCTTCGGCCCGCTTGCGATCGGCGTCGAGCTCGTCCGGGGTGCAGAAGCATCGATACGCCTTCCCGGCGGCGAGCAGCGCGTCGGCCTTCGCGCGGTAGAGGTCCATGCGGTCCGACTGGTGGATCGGCCCTTCGTCCCAGCGGATTCCGAGCCATTCGAGCGAACGGAGGATCTGGTCGGTGAGCTCGGTCCGGCTGCGTTCGACGTCGGTGTCCTCGATCCGGAGGATGTGCGTCCCGCCGTGGTGGCGCGCGAACAGAAAGTTGTAGAGCGCGGTGCGGGCGCCGCCGACGTGCAGACTTCCCGTCGGCGACGGAGCGAAGCGGACGCGGACGGTCATGGCGAGCGGCGATCTTATACGATCGCCGCCGGATGGAATCCGCCGTCTCCGCCGACAAGCATTCCTGGCCGGCGGCGCTGGCGCTCGTCGCCGTCACCGTCGTCTGGGGCACGACCTTCATCGTCAATGCGGAGGTGCTGGGCCGCGAGCCGCCGCTCGGCTACGTGGCATGCCGTTTCGTGTTCGCCGCGCTGATCCTGAATCTCGCCGTGATCGGGAGGCGGCGGACGCCGCGCGTGTGGCGCGACGGCATCGGCATGGGCGTGCTGCTGGCGCTCGGGATGGGTGCGCAGATCGTCGGCCAGACCGAAACCTCGGCGTCGAAGACGGCCTTCATCACGGGACTCTCGGTCGTGCTGACGCCGGTGGTCGCGCTCTTCCGGACCCGCCGCGCGCCCGGAGCGGCCGTCCTCGCCGGAGTGGCGCTCGCGACGGGGGGATTCGCGCTCCTCTCCTGGCCGTCGGACGGCGGAGGAGTCAACCGGGGCGACCTGATGGTCCTCGTGTGCGCGGTGCTCTTCGCGATCTATTTCGTGGAGAACGAAGTGCGGTCGCCGCGGCACGACGCGTTCGTGTACACGGCGCGCCAGATGATCGCGGCCTCCGTCACGCTCGCCGCGGCGTCGCTCTGGCTGAAGCTCGCCCGGCCCCCGCTCGCGGCCGCCGCGTTCGAGGCGAAGCCCTTCGCGCTCGATCGGGGCTTCCTGATCGCGATCGCCTACATGACGCTCTTCGCGACGGTCGGCACGTTCACGGTGCAGAACTGGGCGCAGGCGCGCCTGACGGCGACCCGCGCGGCGATCATCTTCGCGCTCGAGCCCGTGTGGGCGGCGATCTTCGCGGCGGTGATCCTGTCGGAGCATCTGGGATTCCGCGGTTATGCCGGCGGGGCGCTGGTGATCGCCGGGATTGTCGTGTCAGAGCTGTAGAGGCGCGGACGGTGCATCGAGCGAATACGGGCGCCGGAAACCCGCCCGCGGCCGCGACGTACGCCCTCGCGGAGGGTGGTCGATGGCGGTCTTCGGTGAAAGCTCGTTCACTCGACGGGTGGTGCCGCGTTCCAGAGCGACGAAAAGAGATTGGACGATCAGTTTGCCGGGGCGCGGGGAGACGCGAGCGAGACGCGCACCCACAGAGCG
>DASTIQ010000290.1 GCA_035717485.1 Thermoanaerobaculia bacterium
TTATGCGTCACGATCACCACCGTCACGTCGCGCCGCAGCTCGTAGATCAATTCCTCCACCTTCTGCGTGCTGATCGGGTCGAGCGAGGCCGTCGGCTCGTCGAGGAGGAGCACTTCCGGATCCGTCGCGAGCGCGCGCGCGATGCAGAGCCGCTGCTGCTGCCCCCCGGAGAGGCCCATCGCCGGGTCGTCGAGGCGATCCTTGACCTCGTCCCAGAGCGCCGCCTCGCGGAGAGATTTCTCCACGCGCTCCGCCATCTGGGAGCGGCGCACGATCCGGTTGATCTTCAGGCCGTAGGCGACGTTCTCGTAGATCGACTTCGGAAAGGGGTTGGACTTCTGAAAGACCATGCCGACGCGGCGCCGGAGGTCCACGACGTCGACGCCCCCCGTGTAGATGTCGATCCCGTCGAGCAGCACCTCGCCAACGACGCGGGTCCCCGGAATGATGTCGTTCATCCGGTTGAAACAGCGCAGAAAAGTCGATTTTCCGCATCCCGACGGGCCGATCAGAGCCGTCACCGAGTTCTCGGCGATCGCCAGCGAGATGCCGTGGAGCGCCTGCGCCTCCCCGTAGAAGAAGTCGAGGCCGCGGGACTCCATGCGGATCACGCTCTCCGGCGCCTCGGAGGCGACGAGCTCGGGACCGCGTTCGACCGCGATTCCGGGCCGGGGAGGTGCGGCTTCGGTCGTCATCATCGGATCACCCCACGTTCATCCGTTCGAGACGCCGCGTCACGACGCGGGCCAGAACGGAGAAGACAAAGACCAGTGCGACGAGCACGAGCGCGCCCGCCCAGGCCTGCCGGTGCCAGTCATCGTACGGGGAGAGCGCATACGTGTAGATCTGGACCGTGAGCGAAGCCGTCGGCTGGTCGAGCCGAGGGCTCCAGAACTGGTTGTTCAGGGCGGTGAAGAGGAGGGGCGCCGTCTCTCCCGCGATCCTCGCCAGCGCGACGAGAATTCCCGTGAGGATTCCGGGCAGCGCCGCCGGCAGGATGATCGTGAACGTCACCCTCGCCCGGCTCGCGCCGAGAGCGAGACCGCCCTCCCGAAGGCTCTGCGGCACGAGGTTGATGAGCTCCTCCGTCGAGCGCGTGATGATCGGGATCATCATGATCGCGAGCGCCACGCCCCCCGCGATCGCGGAGAACCGCCTCATCGGGAGAACGACGAGACCGTACGCGAAGATTCCGACGACGATCGAGGGAATTCCGTTCAGCACGTCGGCGGCGAACCGGACCGACGACGCGAGCGGCGTGCCCTTGTATTCCGCGACGTGGATCCCGGCGAGCATCCCGACCGGCACGGCGATCGCGGAGGCGATGAAGATCAGTTTGATCGTGCCGACGATCGCGTTCGCCATCCCGCCTCCCGTCTCGCCGACCGGTTTCGGGAGCTTCGTGAAGAAGTTCCAGTTCAGCGCCGTCAACCCCTTGCTCAGGATGTAGAAGAGCACGAACGCGAGCGGCACGAGGGCGAGAACGACCGCGGCGGCGCAAGCGGCGGTCATCATTCGGGAGACGATCCGGCGTCTCTTCGCGGACGACGGCGCCTCCGCGCCGGCCCGGGAGCTCACGCCGCCTCCGGCGCCGCGGCGGCAGCGGACGCGGGCTCGATGCGGCGCTTCGGCGCCCGCCCCGTCGACCAGATGAGCACCCGCGACAGCACGTTGATCACCAGCGTGATCACGAAGAGCACGAGGCCGATCTCCGTCAGCGCCTGCAGATAGAGGTCCCCGGTCGCCTCCGAGAACTCGTTGGCGATCACCGCCGCCATCGAATACTGGGGAGCGAAGAGCGAGAGGGAGGCCTGGGGGTTGTTGCCGATCACCATCGTCACCGCCATCGTCTCGCCGAAGGCGCGGCCGAAGCCGAGGATGATCGCGCCGAAGATCCCCGTCCGCCCGCAGCGCAGCGCCACCTTGATCGCCTCCCAGCGCGTCGCGCCGAGAGCGTAGGCGGCTTCGCGCTGGGTCAACGGAACGGCGCGCAGGACCTCTCTCGAAACCGACGAGATGAACGGAACGACCATGATCGTCAGGATCAGGCCGGCCGAGAGCATCCCGATCCCGTACGGGGGTCCCGCGAAAATGGGAAGGCGATGGAGGGGCGTCTTCGAAACGAGCGTCTCGAACTTCCGGACGATCGGCACGAGGACGAAGATTCCCCAGACGCCGTACACGATCGAGGGGATCGCCGCGAGGAGCTCCGTCAGGAACGCCAGCGGCCGGCGGAACCGGTTCGCCGAGATCTCGGAGACGAAGATCGCGATCCCGAGCGCGATCGGCGTCGCGAACACGATCGCGAAGACCGACGAATACACGGTTCCCCAGATGAACGGCAGCGCTCCGAACTCCCCCGAGACGGGGTCCCAGTCGGAGGTCCTCCAGAAATTCCAGCCGAACTTCCGGATCGGGAGGGTCGAATTCCGGAAGAGCTCGAAGCCGATCGCGGCCACGACGAGGAGGACCAGCAGAGCGAAGAGCGCGGTCCCGAGACGGAACCCGCCGTCGTCGCGCTCGCGACGGCGGCGGGTCCGACGAAGAAGGGAACGACGCCTCATCGACGAGGGGAAGGCAGGGCGATCCTCACTTCACCCGCGCCAGGGCCGCTTCCTCGAGGGTCACGACCTGAGGCGGCAGCGGGGCGTACGCGAGCTCCGGGCAGTACCTCTGCCCGTCGTGGAGCATCCAGTGGACGAAGTCCGTCAGGATCTTGCCCTTCGTCTTGTCCTTCTGGTTCTGGTAGACGAGGAGCCAGGTGAACGAGGAGATCGGATAGGAATCCGGCCCGGGGGCATTCGTGATCGAGACCCGGAAATCCTTCGGCATCGCGTTGGCCGCGCCGGCGGCCGCGGCGGTCACGCCCGCGAGGGACGCCTTCAGGAACCGTCCCGACATGTTCTGCACGAGACCGAAGTCGATCTTGTTCTGGATCGCGTAGATCAGCTCGACGTACCCGATCGAGCCCGGCTGCTGCTTGACCTGTCCGGCCACGCCCTCGTTCCCCTTGCCACCGACGCCGACGGGCCACTTGAGGGACGTGTTCACGCCGACTCTCTTCCTCCACTCGGGCGAAACCTTCGCGAGATAATCCGCCCAGATGTAGGTCGTGCCCGAGCCGTCGGCGCGGTGGACGCAGGCGATGTCCGTGGCCGGCAGCCTGACCCCCGGGTTCAGAGCGGTGATCGCCCGGTCGTTCCACTTCGTGATCTTCCCGAGATAGATGTCGGCGAGCACCGGTCCGGTGAACTTGAGCTCCGCCTCGACCCCCGGGATGCTGTACACCGGTACGACCGCGCCCATCACGGTCGGGAAGTGCATGATCCCGGGAGCGCCCTGCATCTGCTCCGGCGTCATCGGACCGTCGGACGCTCCGAAGTCGACCGTTCGCTCGGTGATCTGCCGGATGCCGCCGCCCGAGCCGATCGACTGGTAGTTGATCTGCACGTTGGGATGGATCTTGTGGTACTCGGAAAACCACTTGGAATAGATCGGGTACGGGAACGTGGCGCCCGCGCCGTTCAGCTGGATCGTCTGCGCGCCGGCCGGGAGAGCCGCGGCCGCGGCGACCACGGCGGCGGCGAGAAGATTGGCGACGGGATTCCTCATTTTCCTCTCCTCAATCGAAAGCGTGAAATCGCACTTTGAAATCTGCTTTAAATTCGAGTGAACTAGAACGTAAACTGCGTGTGAAGCGCCCAGCGCTCCTCCTTCGGCTTCCCGAGCTCGGCGTCGTACTTCACCTGCTCGTAGTCGGCCATCAGCGTCGCGGCGACTCCCTTCATCACCGGGAACCAGTAGGCCACGCCGGCGATCGTGCGCTTCTTCTTCGCGCTCACGTCCTTGTTCGGCTTGAGCTCGTCGTAGCGCAGGAGCCCTTCGAGACCGAACGTCGTCCGCGGCGTCGCCCAGGCGGACCAGCCCTGGCCGTTCACGTCCGCCGCGGAGGGCGTCTTCTGGTCTTTCGTATCGACCCAGTCGAAACCGGCGTTGACGTACTTGTATTCGAACGTCGCGTTGGCGAGGAAACGCTGCTTCTTCGCATCCTTCACGTAGTCGTCGCCGTCGTAGAAGACCGCGAGCCGAAGCCCCCGGAGGACGTCGACGCCGGGCGCCGGACGGATCGAGAGGCGCGCCTGGAACGCTTTCTGGTCGTTGGCCGCGCTCTGGTCCGCCTGGCTGCCGTACCCCTCGCCGTTGTAGACGCCGAGGTGAATGTCCCCGTAGCTGGAAGGAAGCTCGTAGTGGCCGGCGATCGCGTAGTCGGACGACGTGAGAATCGACTCGCGGTCCACGAAGACGGGGCCCTGGAAACGGTAGCGGTAGATCCCTTCCTCGTAGTCGATCCACGGCGTCGTCTGGAGACCGATCCGCGCCCAGGTGCCCTTGCCGATCCACTCGTCGAAGTTGATCTGGCCGTAGGCGTACTTGAGACGAACGACGCTCGAGCCGAAGAGCGCCGGGTCGTTGGAATTCGTGTCGGCCCGGACGTCCGTCGTGATCCGGGCGGAGAGCATGTGGGAGATGTTCGCGAGAACGTTGACGTAGGCGCGGCTGACGTTGAAGGAGTTCGGATGGATCGTGTTTCCCGCGGAGTCGGCCGTCGTGGGTTTGTCCGTGTACGTGTAGTCCGCGAAGATGACGCCGCCGACCTTGAAGCTGGGCGTGTCGTCGACGGGGTCGTACCCCTTCGCGGGCGTGACCTGCGCCCGGGCGCTTCCCGCCAGGAAGACCGCCGCGAGCGCCGCGGCGGGCAGAGCCATCCTGAAGTTGCTTCGCATCGAGTTTCTCCTCCTTTTCGAGGAGGAAATGTATGGGGGATCGGTTTTCGAAAAAAGAAGAGCATGTAAATTCGGCATGAAGGGGGGAATCCGCCGACGGCGGCGAGCGGCGCCGGCGACCTGCATTTCCCGCCGGGCGCCTTCTCTTTTCCCCCCTCTCTCCGGTTTCCCCCGCTCTCTCCGGCGCGCGGATCGGGAAAAGGTTTTTGCCGGTCAGGCGGGCGGGCGGAGCGAGCCGGGCGTTTCCGCGTCGCGCGCGAACGCGGGCCGGATGCGGCGGACGACCTCCCAGGCGGCGTGGCCGGCGAGCGACCCCGCCGGCCGCTGCTGCGACCAGGCGACCGAGAGGCGAAAGCCCGACTCGACGAACAGATAGACGCCGAACAGCAGGACCGTCTCGGGAAGCGGGAGGAGCACGGTCCCGGCAATCGCGCGGATCGTCAGCGAGAAGGTGCAGAGGAATCCGAACACGAAGAGCGGGAGGGCGGAGATCAGCGTCAGGAGACTCGCCGGCGCGTCGTATTCGTGCTCCCAGCGATCCTGGACTTCCGCGGGAAGATGGCCCGCCAGAATAGACAGGAACAGAAGGATCCGGCGCCTGCGGCGCCGAAGCCCATCGTCGATCCTCGCCCGCGCGCGCCGGGCCTCGCTCGTTTCGTCGTAGGGCTCGAGAACGCGGATCGTGTGGCGGTCCTCCCACGGAGAAAGC
>DASTIQ010000291.1 GCA_035717485.1 Thermoanaerobaculia bacterium
AGACGTGGCTCGCGGACCTGCCCGAAGACTAGTCGCGAGCGGCCCGTCGGCCGGCGACTCGCGAATCGAAGGAAAGTCCCGGCCCGTTTCGCCCTCCGGGTTCTGATCCGCGGCCCGCGACTCACGGCTCGCGATCAGCCGCTGGCGCCCGAGTCGTGAGCCGCGACTCGCGACTCCCGACTCGCGACCCGTGACTCCGTTACCGATATCGCGGCACCGACGGATCCACCTCGCACGACCACGCGTCGATTCCCCCCGCGAGATTGATCGCGCGCGAAAAACCGTTTCGCCTCAGCCAGTCGACGACCATCGCGGACCGCGAACCGTGGTGGCAGAAGACGACGATCTCCCCTTCCGGATCGAGCTCGCCGGCGCGGCCCGGGATCTCCCGCATCGGGATGAGCGTCGCCCCCTCGATCCGCGCGACCGCGTGCTCGGCCGGCTCCCGCACGTCGAGGAACACGACGCCCGGCCGCCCGCGGCGGGCGGACGCCTCGGCGGCGCCGATCGCCGGCGCGTTCAGAATCCCTCCAGGACGCTCGTGACGAGCGACTGCGCGAACCGGTCCGCCTCCGCATCGATCGCGACGTTCTCGAGATCGGAGTAGTTCGAAGCGCCCACGCCGCCCCCCGCCACGTCGTAGTTCTCCCGGAACGCGTAGGCGTCGTTCTTCCAGATCGGCTTCCCCGAAGGGAGCTCGGTCAGGGCGACCTTCGCCGTGATCTCGATCTGGTAGCGGGTGGCGCGCCCCAGGCTGTCGGCGGCCACCGGATTGAGGGCGAATCCGATGATCTCGCCGGAAAGCTCGGCGTCGCCGTCCCCCTCCTTCGCCGAGACGGAGAACCGGCCGCGCGCGGCGAGCTCCCGCGCGACCGCCGCCGAGAGCCGCTGCTCGAGGCCGATGCGCGGCGTGGAGTTCTTGAACGGGGGAAACGCGATCCGCTTGATCGTGTCGGGGAGGAGGCTCCCGCGCCCGACGAGCGTGTATCCGCACCCGGCCGACAGGACGGCGAGCGCGACGGAGACGACGGCGGCGAGCGCGGGAGAGGACGACGCGGAGATCCCGAGCTTCCGCGCTCGGCCGGCGGCGGCCCTCACCGGTGCGCCGGGATCCGGACGTTCATCGGACGACCACGTTGACGAGCCGATCCGGCACGAAGATCACCTTCACGCGTTCCTTGCCCGCCATCCACTTCGCGATCGATTCCGACCCCTCCGCCGCGCGAAGGACCTCCGCCTCGACGGCGCCGCGCGGCAGCGCCACCTGCCCCCGGAGGCGCCCGTTGACCTGCACGGCGAACTCCACGGTTTCGTCGCGCGCGAGCGCCGGATCGAAAGCCGGCCAGCTGCCGGCGAGGAGCGTCCGCCGCCCCCCGAGCCTTTCGTTCAGCTCCTCGGTCAGATGGGGCGCGACCGGGTGCGCGAGCGCGACGAGCGTCCGCGCCGCCGCGTATTTCTCGGCTGCCGGAGCCCCGTCGTCGGCGACGAGCTCCACGACCTCGCGGAGGTACTCCATCAGGTGCGCGACGGCCGTGTGGAACGAGAACGCCTCGAAATCCTGCGTCACCTTGCGGATCGCGGCATGGCGGGCGCGTTCCGCCCGGGACGCCGGCCGGCCGGGCGTTTCCGCCCCCGGGGGCGCGACGCCCTCGATGAGCCGGTCGACGGTGGCCCGGAGACGCGCGAGGAAGCGTTCCGCGCCGGCGATCCCCTGGTCGCTCCACTCCGCCTCGAACTCGGCCGGCCCGAGGAAGAGCACGTACGTCCGGACGGCGTCCGCTCCCTTCGCGGCGATCAGCGGATCGAGCGAAACCGCGTTCCCGCGCGATTTCGACATCTTTTCGACGCGCCCCCCCGGGCTGATGCGCGTGATCATCCCCTGGTTGAACAGCGCCGCGAAAGGCTCGTCGACGTCGACGAGTCCCATCTTCCGCATGACGCGGGCGAAGAAGCGCGCGTAGAGAAGGTGGAGGATCGCGTGCTCGATTCCCCCGACGTACTGCGTGACGGGCGTCCACCGGCGCGCGATCGCCGGGTCGAAGGGCGCCTCCCCGTCGTGGGGGTCGAGGTACCGAGCGTAGTACCAGGACGAATCGACGAATGTGTCCATCGTGTCGGTCTCCCGCCGCGCGGGGCCGCCGCAGGCGGGGCAGGTCGTGCGGACGAACGCGTCCACCTTCTCGAGGGGATTCCCGCCCTTCCCGGTGAAGGGCGCGTCCGGAGGGAGCACGACCGGGAGATCCGCCGCGGGAACGGGAACCCAGCCGTCCTTCTCGCAGCGGATCATCGGAATGGGCGTTCCCCAGTAGCGCTGACGGGAGATGAGCCAGTCGCGGAGCCGATACGTCACGCGGGCGCGGCCGCTCCCGTTCCGCTCCAGGGTCGCGATCGCCTTCGCCACCGCCTCCGGCCCGTTCGGCGTTCCGTCCCATTCGCCGGAACGATAGAGGTACCCGGAATCCGGCGAGGCCTCGCTCATGTCCGCCGGGTCGATCTCCCCTTCCCGGGTCCGATAGACCGGCCGGACGGGAAGCCCGAACTTGCGAGCGAACTCGAAATCGCGCTGGTCGTGCGCGGGGACCGCCATGATCGCCCCCGTGCCGTAGTCGGGAAGGACGAAATTCGCGAGCCAGATCGGCAGCGCCTCGCCGTTGACCGGGTTGACGGCCGAAAATCCCGTCGCGAGCCCCTCCTTCTCGGCGCTCTCGGCCTCGCGGGAAATCCGCGATTCCCGGCGCACGCGGGCGACGAATTCCTCGATGCCCGCCCGGTCCGGGCTCCGTTCGGCGAGCCGCGCGACGAGGGGATGCTCGGGGGCGAGGGCGAGGAACGTGGCGCCGTAGAGGGTGTCGGGGCGGGTCGTGAAGACCGTGAGCGTCTCGCCGACCGCGGGCACGACGAAATCGACCTCGGCCCCGACGCTCCGGCCGATCCAGTTCCGCTGCATCGTGAGGACCTTCTCCGGCCATTTCCCCTCGAGCGCGTCGAGCCCGGCGAGGAGCGATTCCGCCTCCTCGGTGATCCGGAAGAACCACTGCTCGAGCTCGCGCTGGACGACGGCGCTCTTGCAGCGATCGCAGAACCCTCCTTCCGCCTGTTCGTTCGCGAGCACGGTCTCGCACGAAGGGCACCAGTTGACGGGCGCCTTCTTCCGGACCGCGAGGCCGCGCTCCCACATCCGGAGGAAGAACCACTGGTTCCAGCGGTAGTACTCCGGCTCGCAGGTCGCGATCTCCTTGCTCCAGTCGTAGAGGACTCCCCAGGCCCGGAACTGCTCCTTCATCGCCGCGATGTTGGCGAGCGTCGACTGCCGCGGCGGGATGCCGACCTGGATCGCGTAGTTTTCCGCCGGGAGACCGAAGGCGTCCCACCCCATCGGGCAGAACACGGTCTCGCCGCGCTGGCGCCAGAACCGATGCAGGGCGTCGGTCAGGAAATAGGTTCGCGCGTGCCCGACGTGGAGTCGGTCGCCCGACGGATAGGGAAGCATGACGAGCAGGTAGACGCCCCGGACGGCGGGATCCGCCGTATCCACGAACGCGACGCGTTCCTCTTCCCAGCGGCGGCGCCATTTCGCCTCGATTTCGTGGATGTCGGACATGAGCCAGCCAATTTAAGCGAGGAGGGGCCGCGATTCAAGCGCTCCTCGCCCCGCGGCCTACTTCGGATCCGCGCGGAGAAGGCGAAGTATCGCCGCCGGAATTTCGCCCAGCGGCCGCACCTCGTCGATCGCTCCCGACAGCGCCGCTTCGCGGGGCATTCCGAACACGACCGCCGATTCCTCCGATTCGGCGATCGTGCGGCCGCCCGAAGCGCGGATCGCGACGACGCCCTCGCGCCCGTCGCTCCCCATTCCGGTCAGGATGACGCCGAGCGCGCCCGCGCCGGCGGCGGCGGCGGCGCTCCGGAAGAGGCGGTCGACCGACGGCGAAAAGAGGTCCCGCGGCGCCCGCTCCTCGACGCGGGCCCTCCACGAACCGTCGTCGCGCGCGATCTCCAGGTGCGCTCCTCCGGGAGCTACGTAGGCGCGGCCGGGGTGAAGAGCCTGCCCCGCATGAGCCTCGACGACCGGGAACCGGGCGACCCGCGTCAACCTTTCCGCGAACAGTCCCGTGAAGCCCGCCGGCATGTGCTGGGCGACGACCACCGGGCAGGCGAGCGGCGGAAGCGCGGCGAACAGCGCCGTCAGGGCCGCGGGCCCGCCGGTCGACGCTCCGATCACCAGCAGCGCCGAAGCGCCGGAAGCGATCGGCGCGGCCGGAGGCACCGGCCGACGAGGCGCAGCGGCGCGGGGCGGACGCGCCTCGGCGATCGCGCGGATCTTCGCGATCAGCACCGATTCGAGCCGTTCGTACTCGAGCGACGCGTGGGCCTGCGGCTTCAGGACGAAGTCGACGGCGCCGAGATCGAGCGCCCGGAAGACGTCGTCCCGCCCCTGCCGCGAGGACACGACGATCGCCGGAACGGGAAGGTTCGCGGCGAGCCAGCGGAGAACCGCGAACCCGTCGAGTCCCGGCATCTCGAGGTCGAGCGTCACGACGTCCGGGCGATGCGCGAGCGCGAGGCGGATCGCTTCTTCTCCCCGGGTCGCCGTCGCGACGACCTTCAATTCCGGATCCCGCTGGATCATCCGGGAGATCGTCACCCGCGAGAACGCGCTGTCGTCGACGACGAGAACCCGGATCATTTGCGGTACGCGAGGTCGTGCGACAGGTGCCGGAGCCGGAACGGCGTGGAGAACGCCACGAGAGACTCGACGCGCCCGAGGAACAGGTGGCCTCCGGGGAGCAGGCGGTCGTGCAGGGACGTGACGACCGACCGCTTCGCTCCTTCGGCCAGATAGATGAGGACGTTCCGGCAGAAGATCACGTGGAACCGCGGCAGCGCCGCGAGCCGCGCGCCTTCGACGAGGTTGACGCGTCCGAAGGCGACGCGGCCACGGACCTCCTCGCGCAGCCGCAGCCGGCCGGGCGCTTCTTCCTCGAAGAACCGGTTCCGCCGTTCGGGAGACGTCTGCCGGAACGCGTTCTCCCGGAAGATTCCGGCCCGCGCGCGCGCCAGACTCGCCATGGAAAGATCGCTCCCGAAGATCTCGACGGAGTGCCGTGCGAAGAAGCCCTTCTCCTCGAGGAGCATCGCGATCGTGTAGGGCTCCTCTCCCGACGCGCACCCGGCGCTCCAGATGCGGAGCGGACCCGCCTCCCCCTGGGCTTCCCACTCCGGCAGGAGATCCTCGGTGAACGCGGCGAGCTGTTCCGATTCGCGGAAGAAATACGTTTCCGGATTCGTCACCCGATCGATCAGCGCGTCGAATTCCGCCTCCTCGCCCGGCCCGTAGCGGAGGCGGTAGAGGTAGGCCCGGGGGCCGTCGAGGCGCAGCTCCTCGACGCGATGCCGAACCCTCGCCTCCAGGAGAAAGCGATTCGACTCCGTGAAATCGATCCCGCTCCGGGCGCGGATCATGTCCGCGAAGACGCGATAGAGATCGTTAGGGAACGGCCCGTGGCCGTTGGCCGTCACGGCGCCGCGTCGGCCCGAAGCACCTCGGAGAGGATCGCCGCGCGCCGCGGGTCGGCTTCCCTCCACGCGCGTTCGACCGCGCCCGGAAACTTCCGGCGGAAACGCAAGAGCGCGGCCGCGAGCTCCTCCGCGATCGCCTCCCGGGAGAGCGCCTCCACGACGGTGGCCACGTCCGTCTCGACCGCGATCGCCTCCAGGGCCGTCAGGGCCGAGCGGGCGACCAGATCGTCCGGGTCCTCGAGCAGGGCGCGGCGGAGGACCGGCCGCCGGTCGTACCGGGCGCGCCGGCCGATCGCTTCGAGCGCCGTCGCCCGGAGCCGCCAGTCTCCGTCGGACGTCCGCCGCTCGATCTCCCTCTCGGCAGCCGGCTCCCTCGACTCCGCCGCGGCGGCGAGCGCCGCCTGCCGGACCTCGGCGTCGGGATCGTCGAGGGCCGCCGATATCGCCTCCCACGCCTCGACCCCGCCGATCCCGCCGAGTGCCTCGAGGGATGCGATGCGCTCGGGCGGCTCGCCGCGCGCGGCGATCTCGCGCAGGCGGCGCGCCGCCTCGTCCCCCCGCAGCGCGCCGAGGCATCGACACGCGGCCGCGCGGACCCAGAGATCGTCGTCCTCCAGCGACGCGAAGATCGCGTCGCGGTGCCGGGAGACGCGCCCCGAAGCGCACAGCGCCTGGACGGCCGCCTGGCGCACGTGGGCGCTCTCGTCGGCGAGCGCGTGCTCGAGGACCGCATCGGTCGCGGGATCGTGTTCCCGCGAGGCGATCGCGACCGCGCGGCCGCGGACGACGGCGTCCTCGTCCTTGCTCGCGGAGAGCAGGCGGGTCCGGAAGTCCTCGCCGCCGAGCCCGGCGAGGAGGGTGAGCGCGTTCGCGCGGGTCAGCCCGTCGGCGGCCCCGATCGCGCGCCCGAGCCGCTGCCGGAGCGGCTCCCGCGCCTCCGGATGGGCCCGCGGGATCGACTCGAGCGCCTCGACCGCGGCGGCGTCGACGCCGGCGTCCCCGTCCCCGAGATGCGCGACCAGATAGTCGATCGCGCGCGGATCACCGATCCGCCCGAGGAGCTCGACCGCGTCGCGGCGGACCGGCGGAGAATCGTGCTCCAGGACCGCGAGAACGGGAAAGACCATCGCAGACGACGGATGGCGCCCGAGGAGCCGGATCGCGAGCTCTATTTTCCGCTCGTCCGCGGCCGGGGACAGGAGAGCGGTCAAGGCGGGAATCGCCGCTTCCCCGAAGTCCTCCAAACCGTGCTCGGCCGCCTCCGCGGAATCGCGCGAAAGCTCCGCGATGAGGAGAGGCAGCGAATCGGGATCGCCGAGCCACCCGAGCGCCCGGAGCAGGTCGGCCTTGCGGTCCCGCCTCTCCGTCTTCTTCAGGGCGAGCGCGAACGCCCCGGCCGCGCCCGGCGGAGCGTTCTCCCGGAACTTGCGCCGGAGATATTCCCGCTCCCGCCGCGCGAGGAGCGACGGACGGGGAGCGTCGTCGAGGGCGACGAGCGCCCGGAGCAGGGCGAAATCGGGAACGGGAGACGTCGCGAGCCGCGCCGCGAGCAGGTCGATGGCGCCGAACCCGCCGATCGCGCCGGCCGCCTCCAGGACCGCCTTCTTCAGGGCCGGATTCTGGTCGCACGCGACGATCGCCGGGAGCGCGTCGACGGCCCGCAGCCGCCCGAGAGTCTCGATCGCATGGTAGTGCAGCCACGCGTTGTCGCCGGAGAGGACGCGGACCAGGGCGGGGATCGTCTCCGGACGCCGCATCTTGCCGAGGGAAACGATCGCGGCGGATGCCACGTTGACGTCGTCGGAAGCGAGCAGGCCGACGAGCGCCGCCGCGCTCTCCTCGGCCGGAATGTCGCCGAGGATCGTCGCGAGCGCGATCCGGCCGTCGGCGTCGGCGGTCCGGCCGAGCTCGAAGAGGAGGTACGGGAGCGCGCGCACGCCGAAGACGCGCAGGGCCTCGGCGGCGGCGTTTCGCCTCCCGGCATTGGCCTGGTCGTGCAGAGCGGGAATCAGCGCCTGCACGACGCCTTCCGTCGGGTTCGCCTCGAGGCCCTCGATCGCCGCTTTCCGCACGCGCCAGTCCGGGTCTCCGGCGAGCTCCACGAGGATGTCCAGCGCTTCCGGATCGGAACGCTCCATGAGGATCCGCGCGACCTTCTGCCGCACGTCGGAACTCTCGTCGCGGGAGTCGCGGCGCAGCGCCGCGATCAGCTCATCGTCCGCCATGATCCTCCCGGAAGTCGGGGATCTGCGGAGCCGCCGCCCGCGACACCGCGCGCGGCCGGGACTCGGAAACGACGAAGAACGGCGACGGCGAACCCGAAAGCAGGAGGAAACTCTCGGCGCGGGAGGATTCGCCCCTCACCTCGTACGCCTTCCCCCGCCAGAAGGCGAGTCCGTGAGGCGACCCCGGAATCGGGGACACGGCGAGCGGAGGCGTGATCTCGACGATCTCCCCCGCCGGCGCGAATCTCTCGACGCCGTGCGCCGTGAACACGATCCCCAGGTCCTCCGGCGCGCGCGGCGGAGGCTCGCGGAAGTAGCGCAGGATCGCGTCGGCGGCCGCCGTCACGCGGCCCCTCCGGCCGCCGCGGCCCCTGCCGCGTGGCGGAACACCCGCTTCGGGTCGAGGACGAGGACGGCCTCGTCGCCGCGGCCCTGGGAAGCTCCGATCAGGTACGGCGGCGGATCCTGCGTCTCGACGGGACGGACGACGAGCATCTCCTGGCGGAGCACCTGGGAGACCGAGATGGCCGAGGCGTCCGGAAGGAACACGCTGATGCGGTGCGAACCGGCCGCCGGCTCGGCTCCCCGGAGCAGTCGAGACAGCGGGACCGCGCCGTCCCCGGACGCGGCCCGGTCCACCCGCGCGATCGCGGCGAGCGGGAAGGCGTACGGGCGGTCCCCCTCCATCACGACGAGCGCATCGAACACGGCCTGCGCGATCGCGATTTCGATCTCGAAGCGGGTTCCCCGTCCCGGGGTCGACCGCACGCGGATCTCGCCGCGGCGCGCCGCGACCCGCTCCGCGACGAGATCGAGCCCCACGCCGCGGCCCGAGATCTCGGAGACCGCCGCCGCGGTCGAGAAGCCCGGCCGGAACAGGAACGCGCGGGCTTCCTCCTCGGAGGGAAACGCTCCCGGCGCGACCCATCCGAGCTCGCGGGCGCGAGCGACGACCGCCGCAGTGTCGATTCCCCGGCCGTCGTCGGCGATCGAGAGAACGAGCTTCGAACTGCGAGATCGCGCCATGAGCGTCACCGTCCCGCTCTCGGGCTTTCCGGCCGCGCGCCGTTCGGCGGGCGTTTCGATCCCGTGATCGACGGCATTTCGGACGATGTGGAGGAGCGGGTCGGCGAGATCCTCCGCGAGCGAGCGGTCGATCTCCGACTCGCCGCCGACGACGCGGAAGGCCGCCTTCTTCCCCGAAGCGTCGAGGATTCGCCGGGCGGCCCGGCTCAGCCGGTCGGCGAGGAGCGAGATCGGCACGGTCCGGATCGCGGCCGCCTGGCGGGCGAGGCGCTCCAGAGATCCATCGAGCGCGCCGCGCACCCGCGCCGCCTCGACCCGGCGCGCGGGGGGAAGCTCCTGCTCGACGCGGAAGAGCTCTTCCGCGAGCTTCCGGAAACGCGCCCGCGCCTCGTCCACCTCCGCGAGGAGGCTGTCCAGGCGAGACGCTTCGAGCCGCACCGTCCGGACCGGGGCCGCCCGGGGCGGTTCCTCCCTCGGGACGGGCGCCTTCTCCGGGAGGCGCGAAATGCACCGAACGCGGGCGTTCTCCGGAAGGCCGCCGGGAGGCTCCCCGAGAGCGACGAGGAGCTGGACCGCGAGGCGCTCGGCGGAGAACCCCTCCACCTGCGGGAGGGTCGCGATCCACTCGCCGGAGGCGTTCACCCGGGCGCCCAGCGCCTTGAGCGCGCTCTCGAACGCGTCGAGAGGGAACGCGACGTCGATCGTCCAGATCGGGGTGCCCGACGCCACGTGCGCGCGGAGGCGGCTCTCCTCGTACTCGGAGAGGCAGGAGAGCGTCCGCTCCGGAAGGTCGACGGCCGCCGAGAGCGGCGAACGCGCCGGCGCGGCGGATTCCGCCCGGAGCGCGGCGAGCGGAGCCAGAGCGTCTCCGGCGGAGAATCCCGCGTCGTCTCCCGACCGCGCCGAGGCGGCGATCGCCGCTTCGAGACGGAGGAGGAACCGCTCGAGGGCCTCGGCGATCCGGGGAGACCATGGAATCTTCGAGAGCCGGATCGCATCCAGGAGGCTCTCCGCCTCGTGCAGCGCCCCCGCGAAACGGGAGAAGCCCTTCAATCCGGCGAGACCCTTCAGCGAGTGAACGGCGCGAAACAGCTCGTTGATCTCCCCGATCCGGGGGGCGCGACCGAGCGAGAGCACCGAGCGCGCGGTCTCGATGCGCTCGCCCGCCTCGGCCGAGAAGTCGATCGAATCGCGCTTCATGCGGAACGCGGCGCGGCCCCGAGGAGACGCTCGACGGCGGAGGTGATTTCCTCGGGCGTGAACGGCTTGCGCACGTACTCCTGGGATCCGAGCGCCAGCGCCCGCCGCACGTCCGATTCCGCCACCTCGGTGGACACCACGAGGATCGGAATCGTCCGGTACTGCGGATGGCTCTTCAGGAATCCGATCAGCTCGAGGCCGTTGATGTCGGGCATGTTCACGTCGGTCACGATCGCGTCGAAGATGTGCCGCGGCAGGAGGCGGAGGGCCTCGAACCCGGAGGAGGCCTCGAACACCTCGCGCCGGTCCGGATCGTCCAGCGCCGCCACGATCAGCGATCGGGTCGCGTCGGAATCCTCGACGACCAGAATGCGCTTGATCATCGCGGCTCCGCCGACAGGACGTCGAGCCGGAGGTCCCCCGGGCGGGTCCACGACCGCCGCGCGAACGCGACGTAGCGGGCGTCGATCCCGCCGCGGGTCGCGAGCGGATCCTCGAACGTCCAGCCGGTATCGGGATAGAAGACCTGCACCCACCGGTGGTACACGCCCGACAGCTCCGGCGAGTAGCCCGGCGCGGAAGCCTCGGTCACGAGCACGCCCTGCACGGTCGCGGCCGGGATTCCGGCGCGGCGCAGGAGGTCCACCGCGAGCTCGGCGAAGCCGACGCAATAGGCCCGCCGCGAAACGAACACGGCCGCGGGATCCTGCGGAAGTCCGCGATCGGGGTCGTAGACGATCGACGTCCGGATCCAGTCGAGAATCGCGCGGACCGCATCGCGCTGGAGCCGCTTCCCGCCCGCGAGCTCGCCGGCGACCCGATCCCGTTCGGCCGAAGGCGCGGGCGCCGGTCCGGCGAGCTCCGCCGCGCGCGGCGCGCGGCTCGCCGGACGCGACCCGGACGCCTTCACGACGAGCCGGACCCCCGAGCGTTCCGGAAACGCCTGCAGCGAGTAACCGTCGACGTCGAACTGGTCGAAGAGGGACGCGTCCCGCCCGCGCGCGAAATACACGGCCGTGCCTCCCGGCGCCGCGGCCGCGCGCGGAACGGCGACCGCGGAGGCCGTCGCCGCGAAGGCCGCCGCCGCGGCCGCCGCGGAAAGCCGGTTCACGGCTCCTCCGCGCCCGCGGGGGACTTCAACACGCCGTCGAGGATTCCGTTGATGAACTGGGACGACCGCGGCGTGGAGAACCGCTTCGCGATCTCGAGGGCCTCGTCGATGACGACGGGCGCCGGAGTTTCCGGCTCGTGCCGGATCTCGTAGAGCGCCATGCGCAGGATGTTCCGGTCGACCGCCGGCATTCGCTCGATCCTCCAGTTGTCCGCCTGCCGCGTGATCAGGTCGTCGATCTCCGGCCGGTGCTCGAGAGTTCCGACGACGAGCCGCTTCGCATATTCGCGCGTCGAATCGGCGGCGTGCCGCCATTCCTGGAAATGCCCGAACATCTCCTCCGGAGGAGCACCCGTGAGGTCGTTCTCGAAGAGCATCTGGAGCGCGAGCTCCCGGGCGCGGCGGCGCGAGCCCATCAGCGCGCTCCCGCCCGGGGCCGGGCGGCGGACCGGCCGTTCCGGCGAAGTCGCGCCATCGCGATCGCGGCGCGAGCGGCCTCCCGCCCCGCGTTGCCCTCTTTTCCGCCCGCCCGGGCGAGCGCCTGCGCGCGGTCGTCGCAGGTGAGGACGCCGAACGCGATCGGGACGTCCTGCGCCGCGTTGAGGTGCGCGAGGGCAGACGCGACGGACCGGGAGAGCACGTCGAAGTGAGGCGTGTCGCCGCGGATCAGGCACCCGAGGGAAACCACCGCGGAGCGCGAACGGCGGACTTCCCACCGGCAGGCGGAGACGAGCTCGAAGGATCCCGGAACCCGGACGACGGCGACCTCCCGTGCTCCCGCCTCCCGGAGAGCGGAAAGCGCGCCGTCGAGGAGGCGATCGGTGACGTCGGCGTTCCAGCGCGCGGCGACGACCGCGAAGCTCAGGCCCTTCGCGTCGAGGGGTTCGGGGTCTGGCAATGAACCTTTTCGCATCCGGCGCGGACCCGATTGTAGCAGAGGGCCCTCGCGGGCGCGGTCAATGTCCGGCGCGGGAGAAGAGCGCGTCGATCCCTTCCGCTTCTCCGAAATTCTCCCGGAAACGCGAAAGGAACTCGCCGGGCGAGAAGCGCGGCGGCTGGGGACCCAGCGCCTCCAGGCAGTAGACGGCGGCGACCGAGGCGATCCGGCCGGAGAGCTCCCAGGGGAAACCGCGGAGCATCCCCGCCAGAAGGGCCCCGCGATACGCGTCGCCGACTCCGGTCGGGTCCACGGCCTCCCCGCGAAGACGCGCGGGCGGGATCTCGCGTCGCTCGTCCGCCGTGCGGATCGTGGAGCCTTCCGGCCCGTGCGTGACGATCAGCGCCCCGACCTCGGCCAGGAGATCGTCCTCCGAGAGGCCGGTCTTCTGCGCCACGATCCCGAACTCGTAGTCGTTGCAGATCAGGACCGCCGCCCCCGAAAGGCCGTCCCGCAGTTCCTCCCCCGAGAGCCGGGCGACCTGCTGCGAGGGGTCGTAGAGGAACGGGACGCCCGCCGCGCGGCACTCCCGCGGATAGCGGACCATGGCCTCGGGAGCGTTCGGCGAGACGATCACCCAGGCCGGCGAACCGTCCCCGTCGAAGAGCGGGAGCTCCCCCGCCCGCCCCATCGCGCCCGTGTAGAACGAGGCGATCTGGTTCTGGTCGCGGTCGGTCGAAACGAAGAACGAGGCGGTGAAGACGTCGTCGTGGATCCGCAGGGCCGAGACGTCGATCCCCTGCCCCGCGAGCCAGTCCCGGTAGTCCGCGGCGTCCCGGCCCGCCGAGGCCACGATCCTCGGGCGGTCCCCGAACTGCGCGAGACCGTAGGCGATGTTCGGAGCGCACCCGCCGCGGACCCGCCGCATCTCGTCGACGAGGAAAGAGACCGAGATCCGGTGGAGGCGATCCGGGAGGAAGTGCTCGAGGAACCGGCCGGGGAAGGTCATCAGGTAGTCGTACGCGACGCTCCCGGTGACGACGACGGAGCGCCGCGTCAAGAGAGCCGGCTCCCGAGGATCGGGGCGAGATCGGCCCGGACGCGCTCGGGAACGAGCGCGGGATCGGTCACGATCGCGAAACGGAGCGCGTCGCGGCAGCCGCAGCGCCTCGCCGGGTCGACGCGCGCGACGGCGTCGCGGAGGGCCCGCCCGGCCATCTCCGCGTTCCCGCGAAGGACCGCGAGCACCGCGTCGACCGAGACGTCCTCGGTCGCCTCGCGCCAGCAGTCGTAATCCGTCACGAGCGCCATCGTCCCGTAGCAGATCTCCGCTTCGCGGGCGAGCTTCGCCTCGGTGAGATTCGTCATCCCGATCACGCTCGCCCCCCAGGAGCGGTAGAGGTGCGACTCCGCGCGCGTCGAGAAAGGCGGGCCTTCCATGCAGACGTAGGTCCCCCCCTCGTGCACCACGGCGCCCGCGGACCGCGCGGACGCGGCGAGAACCGCGGAGACCGACGGACAGACCGGATCGGCGAGCGAGACGTGGCCGACGATTCCCTCGCGGAAGAAGGTGTCCACGCGCGAGCGCGTCCGGTCGATGAACTGGTCCGGAACGCAGACGTGCGACGGCGCGAGATCCTCCCGGAGACTTCCGACGGCGGACGCGGAGAGGATCGCGTCGCATCCGAGTGTCTTGAAGGCGTACACGTTCGCCCGGTACGGAACTTCGGAGGGCGAGATCCGGTGCCCCCGGCCGTGCCGCGCGAGGAAAGCGACCGGAATCCCCGAGAGCTCCCCGAGAACGAGGGCATCCGAGGGATCGCCGAAGGGAGTCCGGATACGGCGCTCCTCGCGCGCCGAGAGGCCGGGCATGTCGTAGAGTCCGCTCCCCCCGAGAATCCCGATGCGCGCCGTCATGCGCAAATCCTCGCGCTCATCTCCGCCTTCACGCCACGTTCCTTGGCGGCTTCACGCCACCGTCCTCTGATGCTCTTCGATCGCCGCGACGACGTCGAGAGCGAGAGCGAGAGCCGCGCGGCCGTCCGCGCCCGACACGAGGGCCGGGGCCTCCCCCCGGCACGCCGCCGCGAAACCGGCGAGCTCGCGCCGCAGCGGCTCCTCGCGCTCGACCGGCACGATCGCCGGAACGATCGTCGGCCGCCCGTCCGGACCCGGACTCAGGCGCACGGCGCCGATCTCCTGTGTTCCCATGTCGATCGACACGTAATGGGCCGGTGCGAACACGCGGAACTTCCGGACTTTGTCGGCCGAGACGCGGGACGCCGTCAGGTTCGCGACGCAGCCTCCGGCGAACGCGATCCGCGCGTTGGCGATGTCGATCCTCGGCGTCAGCACCGCGACGCCGGCCGCCCGCACCTCGACCACGGGCCTCGCGACGATCGCCTGCGCGATCTGCAGATCGTGAATCATCAGGTCGAGCACGACGTCGACGTCGAGCGAGCGCGCGGTGAAGACGCCGAGGCGGTGCGTTTCGATGAACCGCGCTCCCGCCGCGAGCGGCAGCGCCGCCTCGACGGCAGGATTGAACCGCTCGATGTGCCCGACCTGGAGAACGAGGCGGCGCCGCGAGGCCCGGCGAATCAGGTCGTCGGCCTCGGCGAGCGTCGCGGTCATCGGTTTTTCCACGAGCACGTGCCGGCCCGCATCGAGGGCCGCCGCCGCGACGTCCCGGTGGGCGACCGTCGGGGTCGCGACGACGACGGCGTCCGAGGCGTCGATCAGCGCGTCGAGGGAGTCGAGCGCCGGAACGCCGAATTCGGCGGCGACTTCGGCGGCCCGGCCGGGCCGCGCGTCGTAGACGCCGGCCGGCCGGATGCCTTCGAGACCCGTGAGCACGCGCGCGTGGTGACGTCCGAGGGAACCGACCCCCGCGACGCCGACGGCGAGCGCGCCGCTCACTTGTGAACGCCCCGCTTCGCCGAGCGAACGAACCCGGCCACGTACGCGGCGTCGGGATCGCCCGGAAAATCCTCTTCGATGCGCTCGAGCGCCTGCGACGTGTTCCACTTCGGCGACGTGAGGCGCCGGAAGATCTCCTTGAGCCGCTCGATCCGCTCTTCGGAGAATCCCTTCCGCTTCAGCCCGATCGTGTTCACTCCGTACGTCTTCACGACGTCGGTGCCGACCGTCTTCACGAAGGGAAGGACGTCCTGCGCCGCGCGGGTCATCGCGCCGACGAAAGCGTGCCGGCCGACCCGGGAGAACTGCTGGACCGCGCAGAAAGCCTCGAGGATCGCGTCGTCGCCGATCTCGACGTGTCCCGCGAGGGCCGCGTAGTTGGCGAAGATCGTGCGGGAGCCCACCTGGCAGTCGTGCGCGATGTGGATGTAGGCCATCAGGTAGTTCTCGTCGCCGATCCTCGTCACGCCTCCTCCGCCGGCGGTGCCGCGGTGGACCGTCAGGAACTCGCGGAAGACGTTCCGCGCGCCGACGCGGAGCTCCGTCTTCTCGTCGCGGTATTTCAGATCCTGGGGAGCGAGCCCGAGCGCCGCGTGCGGGAAGATGCGGTTGCCCTCCCCGAAGAAGGCCGGCCCTTCGATCACCGCGTGCGCGCCGACCCGGCACCCGGACGACAGGGTGACGTCGTCGCCGACGACGGCGTAGGGGCCGATCTCCACCCCGTCGGCGACTTCGGCCTTCGGAGAGACGAGCGCGGTCGGATGGATCATGCGCCCGGCGCCTCGACGATCGAGGACAGGATCACCGCTTCCGCGCACAGCTTGCCGTCGACGAGCGCGCGTCCCCGCGCCTTGCACAGGCGGAGCTTCGCCGAGACGATCTCGAGCTCGAGGCGGAGCTGGTCTCCGGGGATCACGGGCCGCCGGAACTTGCAGGCGTCGATTCCGGTGAAGTACGGGATCTTGTTCCCCCGGTCCGGCACGGAACCGAGGAGACAGACGGCGGCCGTCTGGGCCATCGCTTCGACGACGAGCACGCCCGGCATCACGGGATTTCCCGGAAAGTGGCCCTGGAAGAACTCCTCGTTGATCGAGACGTTCTTGAGCCCGACCGCGCGTTTCCCGGGCTCCATCTCCAGGATCCGGTCGACGAGGATGAACGGGTACCGGTGCGGGATGATCCGAAGGATCTCGTGGATCGAGAGCTCCATCACTCCTCCTTGTCCGTTCGCGCCTCGAGAGCCCGGACCCGGTCGAAGAGCTCCGGCAGCCGGTCGGCCGCCGCCTCGCGGCGAAGGAAGTCCGCGTGGGGCTCGGCCGGCATCCCCGACACGACCGCCCCGGGTTCGACCTCGCGCATCACGCCCGCCTGGGCCGTCACGATCGCGCGATCGCCCACGACCATCCGATCGGCGACGCCGACCTGCCCCGCGAGGGTCGCCCCGCTGCCGATCCTCGCCGACCCGGCGATCCCCGTCTGTCCGCAGATGATCGCGTGCTCGCCGACGACGACGTTGTGGCCGATCTGCACGAGATTGTCGATCTTCGTTCCGCGCCCGATCCGCGTTTCGGTGAGCGCCGCCCGGTCGATGCAGGCATTGGCTCCCACGTCGACGTCGTCCTCGAGCACGACGATCCCGATCTGCGGGATCCGCCGGTGGGCCGAACCGTCCCACACGTAGCCGAAACCGTCGGCCCCGATCACGGCTCCCGCCGCGATCCGGCAGCGGTTGCCGACGCGGCAGGCCGCGGCGACGACGGCTCCCGGCCCGAGGCGCACGTCGTCGCCGAGCTCCGCCCCGGCGCCGACGAACGCGTTCGCTTCCAGGTGACACCGCTCGCCGAGAACGGCTCCGCGCTCGACGACCGCGCCCGGGCCGATCGACGCTCCGGCGCCCACCCTCGCCTCGGGAGAGACGACCGCCGTGGGCGCCCGTCCGGGTTCCGGCCGGGCCTCGGGATGGAGGTGCGCCAGCGCGGCCGCGAACGCCGCGGCCGGGTTCGGATGGACGAGGGCCGGCCGCCCCCCCGCGAGATCGACCGCCGCGACGATCAGCGCCCCCGCCCGGCTCGTGCGCGCCGCCGCCGCGTTCCGGGGCCCCGCGACGAAGCTCATCTCCTCGGGCCCCGCGTCGGCGAGCGGCGCGACCCCGCGGAAGACGAGGTCACCGGGGCCGGCGAGGGTGGCTCCCGTGACCCCGGCGATCTCGGCGAGGGAGAACGGCTTCACCGAATCAGTGGCTGGCGCCCGGCGGCGGAGGCGGCGTCTTCGCGCCCGCCTTCGGGGGCGCGGACGGCTTCGCGGCGGGCGCTTTCGCGGGCTCCTTCACCGGAGGCGCGGTCACCTGGGTGTTGAAGCGGCGCAGCACGTCCTCGGTGATGTCGACCGAATCGTCGGCGTAAACGAGCATCCCCGGCGCGTACTTGTTGAAAATGAGCGTGTAGCCCTTTTCCTTCCCCACCTGATTGATGACGGGGAGAACCCGCTTCTCGAGCTCCGAGAGCTCCCGCTGCTGCGCCTCCTGGACCTCGCGCTGCGCGTCGTCCTGGAAACGCTTGTAGGCGATCCCCTTCTCCTGGTAGTCCTTGTTGAGCTGCTCCCGCTTTTCGTCGGTCATCGACGGGCCCTGATCCGTGAGCCGCTGCTGGAGAGACTGGAGCTCCTTCTGGAGCTTCTCGGAATCCACCTGCTTGGCGTCGATGATCTTCTTGACGCGGCCCTGCGCCTCCTTGCCCGCGGCCGATTCGACGACGAGCTTCTGCACGTCGATGACGGCGATCTTCGGCGTCGCCGTCTGCGCCGCGGCCGGAAGCGCCAGTGCCCCCGCCATCGAGACGATTGCCCAGAACTTCATGCGTTCTCCTTGTTGCGGCGCGAAGCATGCGCGCCCGCGAATGAACGGTCCAACTCTCGCAAAAGCGGGAGGATATCAGAACGTCGTGCCGATCGAGAAGTCAAATCCGCTCTTCTTTTCCTTGAGGCGCGAGATCGGGAAGTCGTACTGGTCGAGCGGCTGGATCGTGTGCAGGTTCCAGGAATAGATGAAGCGCAGCGGCGCCTGGAAAATGGGAAGCACGAGTCGCATCTCGAATCCGACCGAGCTCCGGATGTCGGAGAAGACGAATTGCTGGTGCTCGATCCAGGTGTTCCCGGCGTCGAAGAACGCGAGGAGCTTCACGGGTCCGAGCCTCGCGAAGATGTATTCGACGTTGAGGACGGCGTACTTGTCGCCGCCGAGGATGCGTCCCTGGTCGTCGACGAAGACGTGATGGCCGCTGTCGAGGGGGACGATCGAGCCGATCGGGAATCCGCGGATGTTCTGCTCGCCGCCGAGGGAGAACCGCTCGAAGATCGGGAGATCGTGTCCGGCGATCGGGATGGCATACGCGCCCTCGAAGTGCACGCCGAAGTACTTGTTGTGGAGGAACGGCAGGTACGCCGTCACGCCGGCGCTCGGCTTGACGAAGTAGTTCGATCCGCCGAGACCGGCGTACTCGACCGCGCCGAAGAACCGGTGTCCTCTCGACGGGTCGATCGGGTCGTCCGTCGAATCGTACCGGTAGCCCGGACTGATGTAGGACGTCGTCCCTTCCACCAGCGAGTTCGCCAGAGGCGGAACCGGCGAGCCGGGCGGCACCGGCGCGGGCTGGACGGGATACCGCGAATGGATGCTCTCGAGCCCGTACGTCACCGAGTAGGAGTCGAAGATCCCGACCGCGCGCCCGTAGAAGATCGAGAAGCCCTTCCGGCGGTCGTCGATGTCGAGGTAGGTCGACTGGCGGCTGTAGACCTGTCCGCCGACGGTCTGGTCCTTGTCCCGGAACCACGGAACCGTGTACCCGACGTCGTACAGCTTCGTGACCTTGCCGAGCTGCACGGAGGCCGAGATGATCTCCCCGCGCCCGAGGAAGTTCCGGGTGGCGAAGGAAAACTGCCCGAAGAAGCCGTCGAATCCCGAGTACCCCGCCCCGAAGTTCAGCTCGTTGCGGGAGGTTTCCTCGCCCTTCACCGTCACGTCGACCGTCTTCTTCGTGTTGTCGGGCACGAACGAGGGATCCTCCCCGAGCTTGAAGTAGCCGAGCTGCGAGATCTTCACGACGCTCTTCTTGAACGCGTCCATGTCCAGGACCTGCCCCTCGTCGATCGCGACCTGTCGGCGGAGCACCTTGTCCCGGGTCCCGGTGTTCCCGGTGAATTCGAGTCGCCCCAGGTGGAAGGGATCGCCTTCGTACATGCGCACGACGATATCGACCCGGCGGTCCTTCGTCTGCGCCTGGTACTGCGGCTCGCCGTACCAGTAGATGTATCCCTTCTTCTTGTACTTCGACTCGATCGTCGACAGCGCCTCGGTCATGCGCGCCCGCGACAGCACCGCGCCGGGGTGGCAGTAGCGGAACTCGTGGAGGAGCTCCGCCTTCGGGAACACCTTCGGGTCCCCTTCCTCGAGCGCGACGTCGATCTTCCCGAAGTAGAACTTCTCCCCCTCGACGATCGGGATCGTGATCCGGATCCGCTTGTGGATCTTCTTGGGGTTCTTTTCCGCGGGGTTGTTCGCGTAGATCTCGAGCTGGGGCTCCTTGACGACGACGTCCTTGTATCCGTAATCCTGGTAGAGGTGCTTGATCGACTCGATGTCCTCGTCGAAGTTCGCCTGGTTGTAGACGGTCTTGTCGGAGAGCAGGCGCCAGAACGTATTGACCTTGGTCTTCTTCATCGCGAGTCGGATCCGGTCCGCGGAGAAGACGTGATTGCCCGTGAAACGGATCGCCGCGATCTTGATCTTTTCCCCTTCGTCGATCACGAAGACGAGCTTCTGGTCGGTCGGCGTCTTCCCTTCGACCCGCCAGTCGACCGAGACGCTCCGGAAGCCGTTCTCCTCGTAGGCGTCGCGGACCGCCTGCGCGACCGCGGCGACGTCCTTCATCGAGAGCGGGGCCCCCGTCTTGATCGAGGCCTTCTCCTGGGTGAGCTTGTCCTTGAACTGGGAGACCGAGAGCTTCTTGTTTCCGGTGTACTCGACCGACGTGATCGTCGGCCGCTCCGTGACGGTGACGAAGAGCGTGATCCCCTCCGGCCCCCGGTCCGCGTCGATGCGGACGTCGTCGAAGAGCGCCGAGTTCCAGAGGTTCTCGAAATTCTTGCGGATCTTCGCCGGGTCGTAGGGCTCGCCCACGTGGACGCCGAGGTAATAGAGAACGGTGTCGGGCGAGACGCCGGTCGCGCCGATCACGCGAACGCCGACGATCTTCGGGGCGTTCGGATTCGAGGGCGCCGCCGGGGGCGCCGGCACGGCGGCCGGGGGCGGCGCGGGAGGCGGAACGG
>DASTIQ010000292.1 GCA_035717485.1 Thermoanaerobaculia bacterium
ACCCGGCGGGTGCTCGCCGAGCTGCCTTCCGAACGCGACCGTCGGATCCTGTTCCGGTTCTACATCGACGAGGACGACAAAGAGCAGATCTGCCGCGAACTGTCTCTGACGAGCCTCCATTTCAACCGGGTCCTCTTCCGGGCCCGGGAGCGGTACCGGGCCCTGTATCGCGAGATTGCGGAAAGGCGGGCGAGATAATACCGCCCGAAAACACACCTTGATGAAGATGGAACATCCGGGAATCGACGAAGACCTCCTCGCCGACCGCTACGTCGCGGGAAAGCTGTCCGCGGAAGAGCGCGATCGGTTCGAAGAGCACTTCTTCGACTGCGCGGCCTGCCTGGAAGCGATCGAGGTCATCCATCGGTTTCGGAACGACTTGAAGGAGGTGGGCCCAAGCGAACCGCCGGCCCCCCTCCCCTCTTCTTTCCCGCGCACGGCGACGTTTCTCCTCGCCGCTTCCCTCGCGGCGGCCGTCTTTTCCGCTCTGTACTTCTATCGCGAAGAACGCGGAGCCCGGCGCGAACTCCAGGCCGCCCGGCGGACCTCCGAGAGAGCCGTTCCAGGGGACCGGGCCGGTCAGGAGCCGGATGCCGCCCGGGCGCTGCGGGCGGCGCCTCTCGCGGCGTCCGTCTTCACCCTGAATCTGACGCGGGGGGCGGGTTCCCCGGAACCGGACAACCGGGTGTCTCTCGGAGCGTCGCCCCACTGGCTGGTCCTCCTCTTCGATCAACCGGACGACGATGCCGCCGGAACCTATCGCGTCATCCTGAAGACGGCCGACGGAAAGCCCCTCGGCGCCTCCGTGGACGCCTCGGCGACGTCGAGCGGGCTGCTCGCCGCGGGCTTCCGGTCGGACGTCCTGGCTCCCGGGGATTACGCCCTGACCGTCGAGTCGACCGCTCCCGGGCGTCCGGAACCCCTCGCCACCTACCGGTTCCGCGCCGTTCCCTGACGGGGGTGAGATAGTTCGGGGCGTCCCGGCACTCCTCCTCTGACGCCCGCCGAGCGCGGTGTCGAGGAGGGGAACGATGAACAGCGCATTTTCCGTCACCGGATCCCGACCCCCGGGTGAAGTGCCGCCGCGACCTCCGGGCGAAATGCCGTCGATCGATCCGTCGTCCATGGATACGGACGAGACGATCAACGCCATCATCGTCAGGACGGAGACGGGAAAGCTCACGGTCGGGCGGCGTGAAACCCGCCGGCCGACCGAATCGACGCCGACGGTCCCGGGTACGGCCGATCCGGCCGAATCGGACGAAACGAAGGGCCGCGACCGCTGAGGTAAGCCTTCCGCCGGTCGGAAAGCCCGGTGAACCCACGCGGGAAGAGACGGGAGACCGGGTCCACCCGCCGAAGGACTGGACGATGGAGCGTAATCGTCGATCGGACATTCCGTCATGGTGCCGGGCTCGGCCTTCTCGGCGAACCTCGCGGCAGCCGTCCCCGCACTCGCCGGCTTCAGTTCGACGGAGACGTACCTGCCGGCGGTCGGGCGGGTCGCCGGAAAGACGGTGCCCGGTTCTACTTCTCGCGGCGACAGCCCAAGAGCCGCACGCCGCCATGCCGGAGGTCGGAGCCGATACGCGTGGAATTGAACGGCGTCGTGGCGACCTTTCGCCGCGACACGTAGCGGGGCGCCTTCCCCGCACTTCCGGGAATATGGCACGGGCCGTGCTTTGTTTTATCGAGTGAAGGCGCGCCGAAGGGTCGGAGGTCCTGCGCAGGCTTCGACCGCGGTGGTTCCCTCGGCGATCGCCGACCCCCCTTCCTTTCGAACGAATTCCGGACCAACTTGAATGGCGACCGCGACCCTTCAGGCTCGCGCGGTTTCCGGCCGTTGCCCGAGGCGGGATTCAGGATGATCGCGCCGCGCGATCACTTCGCCGGGATGAACCTCATCGCCGCCGAGTTCATGCAGTAGCGCAGGTGAGTCGGCGCCGGCCCGTCGTTGAAGACGTGGCCGAGGTGCCCGCCGCAGCGGCTGCACAGGACCTCCGTCCGGTCCATGAACAGGCTCCGGTCCGTCTTCGTCTCGACGGCCGACGGTGAGATCGGCTGCCAGAAGCTCGGCCACCCCGTCCCGGAATCGAACTTCGTGTCGGAAGAATAGAGCGGGTTCCCGTCCGCCGCGCAGACGTAGGTTCCCTTTTCGTGGTTGTTCCAGTACTTGCCGGTGAACGCCCGCTCGGTTCCGGCCTCGCGGAGAACCTGGTACTGCTCGGGCGTGAGTTCCTTCTTCCACTCGGCGTCGGACTTGACGATCTTCTCGACCACGGGTTTTCCTTTCGCGCTCGCCGTGTTTCCCCCTCCGAGCGAGCCGAGCACGGCGACGGTCGCGGTCAGCGCGGTGAAAATCATCCACTTCTTCATGACGTCAAAATACCACCGCCGGTTTCAACCGGCGGGCGTCTTGAGAAATTTCCCCGGGCGGTCTCCGGTGACCGTCAACGCGCGGGGAGGACGACCGTCGCCGCCCGGCCGCGGCTCGCGGCCGCCTCGACGGGCTTCCAGACGGCGATCTCTCGGGCGCGGTCAGGGCATACGTGGATTCGAAAGGAGAGTCCCGCTCGTCGAGATGCGCGAAGGAAGCGCGCGATACCGTCGATCCGGAATCTGGCGCTCCGCGCGGCGGCCGATCGTCTCCGTCCGTTCGAGCGGCGTCATCTCGCGGAAGTAGCCGCCGAGGTTAGAATCGGAGCAGGAGGCCCTCTCCCATGAAGAAATTCCTGCGCGCCCTCGCGGCGACGGTCGTGGTCTTCGCCGCGGCGCTCGCCGCACTCGTCGCGTTCTTCGTGCTGCGTCCCCCGAAGAGCCGGCCCCCGTCGCCCGAGAAGATCGCGATCACGCCCGCCCGCGTCGAGCGCGGCCGGTATCTCGTCCTCCACGTCACGGACTGCCTCGGGTGCCACTCCGACCACGAGTTCGACCGCTTCGGCATGCCCGTCAAGGCGGGCACGGAGGGACAGGGCGGCTTCGCGTTCGACGAGAAGCTCGGCGTGCCCGGCGTCGTGTGCGCCCAGAACATCACGCCGGATCCCGAGTTCGGTCTCGCGAGCTGGAGCGACGGCGAAGTGCTGCGGGCGATGCGCGAGGGCGTCGATCGAAACGGCCGGGCGCTCTTCCCGATGATGCCGTACCTCGGCTACCGTCATCTCTCCGACGAGGACGCCCGGGCGATCGTCGCGTATCTCCGCACGCTGCCGCCGATCCACCGGCCCGTTCCGGCCAAGCGCATCCATTTCCCGCTCAACCTCCTCCTCAAATCCGTTCCTCGGCCGCTCGACGGACCGGTCGCTCCCGTCGCGGCCGCCGACTCCGTCGCGTACGGGAAGTACCTCACGACGATCGCGGGATGCCTCGGGTGCCACACGACCGAGGACGCCCGCCACCGGCCGATCCCGGGAATGGAGTTCGCCGGGGGAAACGAGTACCGCGGCCCATGGGGAACCAATCGCTCGGCGAATCTCACGCCGGAAGCGCACACCTGGATGGGACACGCGACGAAAGCCGAGTTCATCGGGCGCTTCAAGGCGTTCGTGCCGCTCGCCGGGAACTCCCCCGTCGCTCCCCGGGGGCAGAACACCGTGATGGGATGGCTCGCGTACTCCGGAATGACGCCGGAGGACCTCGGCGCGATCTACGATTACCTGAAGACCGTCAAGCCGGTGCGCCACGACGTCGTGACCTTCCCGGAGGCGCCCGGCGCCTCCCGCGGGGGGCCCCCGGCCGCCGCGCCATGACGCGGCGCCGGCTCGCGTCGATCTCAACGGCCCTCCTCCTCGGGGCGGCGTTCGCGGCGAGCGCGGCGGTCCCTCCCGCCGCGGAGGGCGATTACACAATACACGATTTCAGGTTCGGAACCGGCGAAACCCTCCGGGAGCTCCGGCTGCACTATCGAACGCTCGGCGCGCCGCGACGCGACGCCGCGGGGACGGTCCGGAACGCCGTGCTCGTCCTGCACGGCACGACGGGAAGCGGAAAGCAGTTCATGACCGAGAACTTCGCCGGCGTGCTGTTCGGGCCGGGCGAGCTCCTCGACGCGGCGACGCACTTCATCGTTCTTCCCGACGGGATCGGCCACGGACGGTCGAGCAAGCCGAGCGACGGGATGCACGCGCGGTTTCCGCGGTACACGTACGACGACATGATCGCCGCGCAGTATCGGCTCGTGACCGAAGGCCTCCACGTGACCCATCTCGAGCTCGTCATGGGCACTTCGATGGGCGGGATGCACACGTGGCTCTGGGGAGAGCAGCACCCCGGGTTCATGGACGGTCTCGTGCCGCTGGCGAGCGTGCCGACGCAGATCGCCGGCCGGAACCGCGTCATGCGCAAGATGATCCTCGACGACATCCGCGGCGACCCGGGGTGGAACGGCGGCGACTACGCCGAACAACCGCGGGGGCTGCGGGCGGCCGTTCAGGTCCTGCTGTTCATGGTGTCGAGTCCCCTCCAGTGGCACAAGGCGGCGCCGACGCGGGATGCGGCCGATCGCTTCCTCGAGGAACAGATGCATTCCCGGCTCGACGGCGTCGACGCCAACGACTTTCTCTACGCGTTCGACGCCTCCCGGAACTACGACCCGTCGCCGGACCTCGGAAAGATCGAAGCGCCCCTCGTCGCGATCAACTCCGCCGACGACCAGATCAATCCGCCGGAGCTCGGCCTGATGGAGAAACTGATCCCCCGCGTGCGCCGCGGCCGCTACGTTCTGATTCCGACGAGCGACGCCACCCGCGGCCACGGCACGCATTCGTTCCCCGCGATCTGGAAGGAGCACCTGGCGGCGCTCCTTCAGGAGATCGAGAAGTAGCCGGCGGCCGGCGCCGGGTCAACGGAGAGTCGTCGAGCGATCGGGGAGCGGGCGCGTCAATCGCCGTGCCCGCCGCGGCGCGAGCCTCCGAAGCGAAAGCTCAGCGACGGGGGAACGGAGCTCAGGCGGTCCGGGGCGGCGCGTTCGAGTCGCTCGTTCGACGAGCCGCGCCGGTTCCTAAGCGGTGGCGGTCGCCGACTCGGCGGCCACCAGCGATCCCTCTTCCATCCAGTGCGCGATCAGCCGATAGATCCGGAAGGAGTCGACGAAGAAGTCGGCCTCGCACTGGGCCGCGGAGGCGCCCCCGGTGATCTTCGCGAATACGCCCTGGAGAAGCGTGGGGTCGCGCTCGTCCTCGGGCGCCGTCGGCGGAACCGCGGTCCGCACGAGCGGCGTTCCCTCGGGCACGAGCGCCCGCGCCTGGCGCAGCTCGTCGTAACGGCGGCTTCCCTCGAAGATCAACGGGACGATCTCGAGCAGCGAGCCGGGATCGGCCGTGCCGCCGTTCTGGCGGTTCACGAACGAGAACGTCCCCGGAGCGGGGTTCTCGAACAGCTGGTACACCGCGTCGCGGCCTCGGAGCGGGCCGACGCGGCAGTGTGCGAGTTTTCCCGATTCGAAGGCGAGAACGGCCGCCGTCTCGCCGGAACGATCCGTGAGGGTGAGGAGGCCGCTCACCTCGCTCTGCGCGAGATTCTGGAGCAGGTTCGGCATGCCGAAGAGCTCGAGGTCTCCCGAGAGGCTCGGGAGCGAGGAGTTGTCCGGGGGCGGAGCGGCGTGGTCGAACCCGTCGAGCGCCGCGGCGGCGGCTTTCGCGAACGACTGATCCGGATAGGTGCGGACCACTTCCCGGAAGAGCTGCCGGACCTCGGGCGTGGGAGTCGACGACAGCGCGCGGACGATCCACTCGATGTTCTGCGCCTTCCGCGCGAGCACGAAGCCGAACACCTTCCTCGGGAGCTCCTTGCGGAGGGCCGCCGTCAGGCGGGAAACGGCGGTCATCTCGGTCGAGAGGTCCGCCCCCGCGAGTTCCGCGAGGCGGGCCGTGGTCTCGCCGAGTCCCGAAACCCCCGAGAGACCGTGGTCCACGACCGCGTTGATCGCGGCCGACGTTCCGATTCGCGCGAGCGCCGAGTAGGCGCGATCGAGCACCGTCTGGACGTCGTCGGCGGTGTACGCGCCGCCTCCCGATTTCCCGGCGAGCGTCTCGAACTCCCGGGCGATCGAGATCAGCACCGCGGCCGTCTTGTCGTGGCGAATCATCGCGAGGTTCGCCATGACCTCCTTGATGAGCAGGATGTGCTGTCCCGGCCTTCCCAGCGAACCGAGCATCTCGATCTCCGCCTCGAGCGGGGAGTCCTCGGAGCGCGGGATCCTCCGCAGGACGTTCAGGAGGTTCCGCTGGAAATACCATCCCGCCTGCCCCGACGCGGGGTTGAGCGGCTGTCTCAGCTTCTCGAGAGCCGCGCGACGGGCGACGGGCCCGTGCACCTGGAGGAGCGTGACCAGGAGCCGGCGCCGTTCCCGCTTCTGTTCGGTCTCGAGTTCGTCGAGGATGCCCTGGGGAGAGAGCGCGGGGAAGAATCCGAGGACCTTGCGCAGGATCGACTGGCGGCTCGCGTCTTCGGCGTACGTCCGGAGGCGGTCGAGGTCGACGAGCTCCTGCATTCCGCGCCGCGTGAGCTCCGCCCGCTCCGGATCGACCTTCCTCTCGGCGACCAGCCGTTCGGCGAGATCGAACATGGTGACGGCGCGCCCGAGCTCCCCTTCGTTCAGCTGCTCGACGGCGGCGCGGACCATCTCGTGAAAGCGCCGCGCGCCTTCGGCGGGGTCGTCGGCGAGCGCGACGATCTTGTGCATCGCCTCGACGGCGCCGACCTTCGGCGTCTCCGGGTCCTCCGAGGTCTTCGCGGAGACCGGAATCGCCCATCCCGGCAGCGCGACCGACAGCGACCGGAAGACGCGGTCGATGCGCGAGTCCATCCCCAGATCGCCGAGCCGGGCGAGATAGCGGTCGAGATCGGCCGAACTCCGCGATTCCCGGGCAGCGACCGACAACATCTCGGAGAGAACCTTTTCCCGGCCGGGAGGAGCCGCGGGCGGCGGTTCACCGGGCCGGCGCTCGGGAACCGGACCCAGACGGTGGAGCAGCAGGGCAAAACGGCGGATCCCCTCCGAGACCGACAGATCCGGCGAAATTCCCGCGGGCGCGGCGCCCCCCGCCATTCTCGTCGCGACGAGCGGGCGCTCCGCGCCGGTCTGGCGGTGCAGCACGGAGACCGGGCTGCTCGTGTAGGTCTCGGCCGTCGCGAGACGGCGAACGTTGCTCGCGAACAGGAGGCGGTCCTCCTCCGGGCAGGCCTTCAGCAGGAGTGTGGCGACCCTCTCGAGGAACGGACCGAGCGTCTGTTCGCCGATCAGCTTGTACTCCGAGAGGAGATGGAGCTTCTTGATCCCGTGGAAGAGGTAATCGGACGTCGGGGCCGACGCGCCGGCCAGCGTATGCTGCTCGGCGGTCCAGTTCTGGATTTCGGCGGCCGTCAGCTCGGCGGGGTAGCGGACGAGGACGTCGATCGAATCGACGACCATGAGCGGAGCGAGCTCGTCGGAGAGATACCGCTGCAGCTCGAAGAGCGCTTCACGGACTTCCCATCCTGGCTGCCCGGGTTCGAAAGACTCCCCCACTTGTTCCGAATTGTACCCGGATACGCGCCTCTTTTCGATACCCCGGACGCCGCGGGCCGACCGGGGACCCCCCGGACCTTCCCCCGGGAGCCCCGCCCCCGGGTTCAGCCGATCGCCGCCGCCGTCTCCCGCTGGCGTCCTCCGGCGCTCGACGTTCCCGCCGGGACCGCCTCGAAGCGGGCTTGGAAGAACCGCAGGTAGCGCGGTTCATAGATCATGCGGAGCCCGCGCGCCTCCTGCCGGCGGTCCCAGATCGCCTCGACCGCCTCGACCGTGACGTCGCAGTGCGCCTGGGTGTAAACGCGGCGCGGGAACGTCAGCCGCACGAGCTCGAGCTTCGGATAGCGGTGGTCGCCGGTTTCGGGATCGCGGCCGGCGGAAACGACTCCCCGTTCCATGGCCCGGATCCCGGCTTCGAGGTACAGCTCGGCCGCGAGAGTCTGCGCGGGAAAGAGCGCCTGGGGCAGC
>DASTIQ010000293.1 GCA_035717485.1 Thermoanaerobaculia bacterium
GGAGGCCCTCGACCGCTTCGGCGCCCCTTCCGTCGGCCGGGCGCGCACGCGCTTGCGCGCTGGAACGCGCCGGCCTCCCACATCGCGAACCTCCTCCGCTCGGTTGCTCGCGCACTGGCCTGCGCGGCGATCGGCGCGCCCGGCGCATTCGCGCCGGCCGCTTCGCGGCTGCGACTTCGTCGCGCGCTGGAATTCCTTCGCGGAGACTTTTCGCGATGTGACCTTCGCGGCTCGGGCTGAGCCTTCGACCGCTTCGGCGCCCGACCGGAGGCGGGCGAGGGGAGGGCCGCCCAGAACGTTCGGGCCGACCCCTGATCCGCCGCCGGGCGCCGAAGGGCCCTAGCCGACCTCGACGAGCTCGCCCTTCCGGGCTTCCATCTCTTCGCCGAGCTCCTCCAGCCGGTCCTTGGAGAGGTTCTTCCGGGCCTGCTTGAACATTTCCTCTTCTTCTTCCGAAGCGTGATGCTCGACGCTTTCCTTGAGGACCGTCATCTTCGCGTCGAACTGTTCGTCGGAGGGCTTCATCTTTCCGATCTCCGCCACCAGGGTCTTCACGATCTTGTGCTCCTCGACGGCCTCGCGCACCTCGTCCTTCACCTCTTCCGAGCGCGCCGCCTTGACCGCCGGATAGAAGATCTCCTCCTCGATCTCCGCGTGGACGGTGAGGGCTTCGCAGATCTGCGCCGCCAGCTTTTCCTTCTTTGCGACCGCCCGGTCGCCCGCCTTCTCGTATTCCTTGAAAAGCGCCCTCACCTCGTCGTGATCCTGTTTCAGGAGTTTCGTCGCGTCCATGGGTTTTTCCTTCCGCGCCCGGCTTTTCCGGCGCATCTCCGCCGCGGCGAGACTGCCCGGCATCCCGAAGGGGAGCAGAACCCGTGCCATGGAACGAGGATAATTGCCGGATGAAGCATCGATGGTCGATCGGCGCGGGCGTCGTGGCATTTGTCTTGTTCGGCGCGGCTTTCGGCGGGATCTGCGCGGCCGAACCCCCGCACTCCGGAGATCCCGTCCTCGACCGCGCGATCGCGCAGGCCAACTCCGAGTGGGCCACGGCGATGAAAACCGGGGATGCGGCCGTGATCGCGCGGCCTTACCTCGACGACGCGGTCTTCGTCGGAGTCGACGGAAGCTCCGTCCGGGGACGCGCCGCGATCGAGGAGCTCTACCGCGAGCGGTTCCGGAAGAACGGGCTCGCGGCCGGGACGCGGATCGAGCCGCGGCGCGTCACCCTCGACGGAGACCTCGCCTATGAAACCGGGTATGGTGAGGTGACGTACAGGAAGGACGGGAAACCCGCGACGAGCGGCGGGCCGTATCTGACCGTCTGGCGCAAGCAAGCGGATGGAGAGTGGAAGATCCTGCGGAACGTGGTGCTGCCGTGAACCGCAGCCGCGAGTCGCGAGTCAACGGGTCGCGAGCACCAGTGCCTGATCCCGTTCCCTGAATACCGGACTCTCGACTCGCCGACTTCTCTTCTAAACGTTCCCCCTCACCAGATCCGCCGCGTTCGGCATCGCGACTTTCCGTTCCCCCGTTCCCTCCGCTTCGTCGATCGTGTCCCCTTCGCCCGGCGCCAGGAAGAGGTTCATCTGGCGGCCGTGCTGGCGCGTGTAGAGGTCGTGGTATCGGCCGCGGGCGGCATAGAGCTCGTCGTGCGAGCCGCGCTCGATGATCTCTCCTCCCTCGACGACGAGGATCTGGTCGGCGCGCCGGATCGTGCTGAGGCGATGGGCGATCACGAACGTGGTGCGCCCGCGCATCAGGTACGAGAGCCCTTCCTGAATGAGGGCCTCCGATTCGGAATCGAGCGACGACGTGGCCTCGTCGAGGATCAGGATCCGCGGATCGGCGAGGATCGCCCGGGCGATCGAGATCCGCTGGCGCTGGCCGCCGGAGAGCTTCACGCCGCGTTCTCCGACGATCGTGTTCCAGCCGTCCGGGAACTTGTCGGCGAACTCGTCGACGCGCGCGATCGCGCCGGCCCGATGGATCTCCTCGTCG
>DASTIQ010000294.1 GCA_035717485.1 Thermoanaerobaculia bacterium
CTCTTCCCGGCTTCGGCGGAGCCCGCGCGTGAAACGCGGGCTCGCCGCCGCCCTCCTGCTCGCGGCGCCGCTCGGCGCGCGGACCTGGCGGGTGGCGCCGCGCGGCGCGGACTTCCCGATGATCGCGCCCGCCGTCGCGGCGGCCGCTCCCGGGGACACCATCCGCGTGTCCCCCGGGATCTACCGGGAGGACCTCTCGATCGCGAAGACCGTCGCGATCCGCGGAGAGGGGATGCCGGTGCTGATGGGCACCGGCGCCGGGACCGTGATCGACGTCGCCGCGCCGGGCTGCGAGATCCGGGGCCTGGCGATCGAGGAGAGCGGCACGGGGCTCGGCGGATCCATGGATGCCGGAATCCATCTCGGTTCCGACCGGAACGTCGTCGCGGGCAACCGCCTGAGGCGCGTCTTCTACGGCGTCGTGTCGGAAGGCGCGGACAACCGCATCGAAGGGAATTCGATCGAAGGGTTCTCGGCCGAGCCGTTCGGGCGCCGCGGCGACGGCGTGTATTTCTACCGGTCGCCGCGGGGACTCGTCGCCGACAACGCGATCCGCGGGATGCGCGACGCGATCTACCTCCAGTACGCGCCGGCGGCGCTCGTCTGCCGGAACACGGTGTCCGATTCCCGGTACGGCCTCCACGACATGTTCACCGACGGAGCGCAATTCGTCGACAACGTCTTCACGGGATGCTCCGTCGGCGCGAACGTCATGAACTGCCGGAAGGTCGAGATCCGGGGAAACCGTTTCCTTCGCAACCGGGGCGTCGCGTCGGCCGGCCTTTCCTTCAAGGAGTGCGACGACTCCCGGGTCGAGGAGAACGAGTTTTCCGACGATGCTCGCGCCGTGCAGATCGAGGGCTCGTCCCGGAACCGTTTCGCGGAAAACCGCTTCGCGTTCAACGACACGGCGGTGCAGCTGTTCGCTTCCGCGGAGGAGAACGTCTTCACCGGAAACGTCTTCGACGGTAACCTCACTCCCGTGGTCATCTCGGGCGGCTCCTCCTCGACGCGCTGGTCGGAGAAGGGGCGCGGCAACTGGTGGAGCGGCTATCGCGGGATCGATTTCGACGGCCGCGGCACGGGCCGCGAGCCGCAGCCGGTCGCCTCCGCCTTCTCCCGGATCGAGGGGAACAATCCGGCGGCGCGCCTCTTCCTCGCCTCGCCGGCGGCGGCGGCGCTCGATTTCGCGGCGTCCTCCGTCGATCCCGGCGAGGACGGATCGGTCGACCGCGCGCCTCTCGTGCGTCGGCCGAAGGAAGGCCGGGGCCGGCGGCGACTGGCGGGCTCGGGTGTCGTCGCCGTCGCGTTCGCGGGGGTCCTGGCCGCCCGCCGGCGGAGCGGGCGATGATCCTCTCGGTATCCGGCCTCGAGAAGTCGTTCGGGAAGCGCCGCGTGCTCGCGGGCGTAGACCTCGCCGTCGAGGCGGGCGAGTGCGTCGCGCTGGTCGGCGGAAACGGCTCGGGGAAGACGACGACCCTGCGGGCCATCGCCGGGCTCGCGCGGCCGGACGCCGGGCGGATCGAGATCTGCGGAATCGACGCGGTGAGCGACGGGCGCGCCGCGCGGCGGCACCTCTCGTATCTTCCCCAGCGGCCCGCCTTTCCGGGGACGCTCACCGTGCGCGAGACCGTCGAGCTCGTCGCCCGTCTTCGCGCGCTCTCGGCGTCCCGGGTCGACGAGGAGATCGAGCGCTGCGAGCTCTCTGAACTGGCCGGGGCGAACGTCGCGAACCTCTCCGGCGGAGAGCGGCAGCGCCTCGCGCTCGCCTGCGCGCTGCTCCCGGACGCGGAGCTCGCCCTGTTCGACGAGCCGTCGTCGAACCTCGACGCCCGGGCGACGGGAATCTTCCTGGCGCGCGCCCGGGAGATCACGGCGTCGGGCCGATCGCTCCTCTTCACGACGCACATTCCGGCGGACCTCGAGCACCTCGCCGGACGCGTCGTGTCGCTTTCCGACGGCCGGGTCCGGGAGAGCCGGCTGCGCGTGCTCGCCGGAGGCCAGGCGTGAGGCGGCTCGCCGCCGCGGCCGCCCTCTTCGTCGTCCTGGCCGGAGCCGCGGCGTGCGCCCGCCGAATCGCGCCCGAGCCCCTGCCGCTCGACCGTTACACCTGCGCCCGGTGCGGGATGATGATTTCGGAGATCGGCGATGCGGCCGAATACGTCTCCGAGCGGGAAGAGACCCGCTACTACGACGATCTCGGATGCGCGGCCGACGACGCCGGGCGCGTGCCGATCCGCGGAAGGTTCTTCGTTCGCGCGGACGGCGGATCGAAATGGATCGCCGCGGAGGACGCGTTCTTCGCGAAGACCGGGGAGCGGACGCCGATGGGACACGGGTTCTTCGCGTTCTCGACGGCGGCCCAGGCGAAGGCGAGAGACGCGCAGGGACGCGTGCGGCGGTGGGCCGATCTGGCCTCCGGCCCCGGGGAACGAAGGAACGGGAAGTGAGCTTCTCGACGGTTCGCGTCGTCGCCGCGGCGGAATTTTCCGCGGCCGTGCGGTTGAAGTGGATTCGCTGGTTCGCCGCCGCCTTCGCCCTTCTCGTCGTCGGGGCGGCGTGGGCGGCGGGCGCGATGTCGGAGATCTCCGGCGCCGAGAGCTTCGCGCGGACGACGGTCGCCCTCGTTCCCCTGACTCTCGTCCTCGTGCCGCTGACGGCCCTCCTGCTCGGCGTCACCGGCCAGTCGGGCGAGCCGGGCACCGAGGCGTTCTTCTTCGCCCAGCCGGTGACGCGCTTCGAGGTCGTCCTCGGAAAGTGGGCCGGCCAGACCGCGACGCTGGCGGCCGCGATCGGCCTCGGATTCGGCGCCGGAGCGCTCGTCGTCGCCGGAAGCGCCGGGGGAGAAGGGCTCCCGCGCTTCCTCTTCTTCGTCGGCGTCTCGGCGGTGCTCGGCGCGGTGTTCCTCGCGATCGCCGCGGCGATCGCGGCCGCGGTGTCGCGGCGGGCGACGGCCCTCGGGGTGGCCGCCTTCGCCTGGTTCTTCTTCGTGCTGCTCGAGGACTCGGCGGCGCTCGCGCTCGCCGGAATGCTGACGGGCCGCGTCGGCGCCCGGGCCCTCTTCCTCTCCGTTTTCGGGAATCCCGCGGCGGTCGCCCGGGTCCTCACCCTCTCGGTCGCCGGCACTCCCCACGTCCTCGGAGCGGCGGGGGACGCCTGGGCGTTCTTCCTCGGCGGGCCGGCCGCCGCCGGCGCGCTCGCCGGAGCGGCGCTCCTCGGCTGGGCGGCCGGATCGCTCGCCGGCGCCTCGGTGCTCATCGGAAGGCGGGACCTGTGATGCGGGTGCATCAGGGGATGGCGGACCCCCTGCCCTAGCATCAATGACAACAGCCGGCGGGTCCCCGGCCGGCCGCAGGAGGTCCTCGATGCGCGCTTTCGAGTCCCGGGAACCCTCGAGCTTCGGATTCCGCGAGATCCTGTACGCGAAGGCCGCCGGAGTCGCGCGAATCACGATCGACCGGCCGGCCCGATACAACGCGTACTCGACGGCGTGCCTGGAGGAGCTCGCGACGGCCCTCCGGGACGCGTCGTTCGACGACGCCGTCGGCGTGGTCGTGCTCACGGGCGCCGGAGACCGGGCGTTCTGCACCGGCGGCGACGTCAAGGAATACGCGGAGAAGTACATCGCCGCGCCGCGCGACTACTGGAAATACATGGCGCTCTTCCGCGCCTACATCGACGCGATCCTCTCGACCGGCAAGCCCGTGATCGCCCGCATCAACGGCGTGGCGGTCGGCGGCGGGAACGAGACCGTCCTCGCCTGCGATCTCGCGGTGATCGGCGAGCACGCGTCGGTCGGCCAGGTGGGGGTGCGCGTCGGATCGGTCGCGTGCGGGGGCGCGACCCAGTGGCTCTCCCTCGCGGCGGGAGACAAGCGCGCGCGGGAGATGCTCTTCACGAACCGCCAGATCGCCGCTCGCCAGGCGCTGGAGTGGGGGCTCGTCAACCGGGTCGCGCCGACGATCACCCGGGACGGGGCCTTCGTGGACGCTCCGTCGGGGGAGCAGATCGAGAAGGCGCGGAAAGGACAGGAGGGGTACGCGATCGACCTCTCCCGTCTCGACGAGGAGGTCGATGCGCTCGCGCGCGAGCTCCTGGCGACGTTCCCGGAATGCATGCGATACACGAAGCAGCAGGCGAACTTCTGGAAGGACCTCTCCTGGTCGCTGACCGTGCGCCACGCCCAGGACTGGCTGTCGCTGCATTACACGGACTACGAGCCGCTCGAGGGGATGACCGCCTTCGCGCAGAAGCGGCCCGTCGACTTCGCCGCGGTTCGCGCCCGCGCGACCCTGCCGGGAGGCTCTCCGGAAACGCCGTGGGGAGCGCACGTCGGCGCGTGTGCCTCCTGCGGAGCATCGGGTCTTCCCTCGGGCTTCCGCTTCTGCGGAGCGTGCGGCGCCGAAGTCGGGGCGCCGGCCGTGGTGCGGTGAGGAAGACGCCCGCGCGGTTTCGGGGCCGCGTCGCGCTCGTGACCGGGGGCGCCTCCGGAATCGGGCGCGCGTGCGCCGAGGCGCTCCGGAAGGCGGGGGCCGCGGTCGCGATCGTCGACCGCGATTCCCGCGCCCTCGCCCGGCTGCGCCGCCGCTTCGACGCCGAAGACCTCTACGACGGCGACGTCGCGGACCCGGCGCGCGTCCGCTCGATCGTCGCCGATCTGATCCGCCGCCGCGGGCGGCTCGACCATCTCGTTCTCGCCGCCGGGATCTGCCGGGATGCCGTCCTCTGGAAGATGACCGACGAGGAATGGAACGGCGTCATCGACGTCGACCTCGGCGGCGCGGCGCACTTCATCCGGGCGGCGGCGCCGGCGCTGCGGCGGCAGGGAAGCGGACGAATCGTGATCGTCTCGTCGATCAACGGCCGGCGCGGGAAATTCGGGCAGGCGAACTACGCGGCGGCGAAAGCGGGCCTCCTCGGACTGGCCCGGAGCGCCGCGCGGGAGCTCGCCGCTTCCGGGGTGACGGTCAACGTCGTCGAGCCCGGCTTCACGGAGACTCCGATGACCGCGCGCCTGCCCGAGGCGGTCCGGCAGCGCGCGCTGGCCGAGATTCCGCTCGGCCGCGCCGGAAGGGCGGAGGACGTGGCCGCCGCCGTCGGCTTCCTTCTCGGCGACTCGGCCTCCCACATCACGGGAGCCCGTCTGCCGGTCGACGGGGGACAGGGGATGGGCGCGTGAACGGATACGTCGGCTACGTTCTGGAGGCCGCGGGCGGGCCGCTTCGCCGGGTGGAGCGGGCGATCCCGGTCCCCGGTCCCGAAGAGGCGCTCGTGCGCGTCGCCGGGTGCGGCGTCTGTCACACCGACGCCGGGTTCCTGGAGGCCGGAGTGCGCACGCGCCACCCGCTGCCCCTCGTCCTCGGCCACGAGATCTCGGGATACGTCGAGGACGCGGGGAGCGCGTTTCGTTCGCTCGTGGGCCGCGCCGTCGTCGTGCCGGCCGTCATGCCGTGCGGGACCTGCGCGGAGTGCCGGGCCGGCCGTGCGACCGTCTGCGCCGCCCAGGTGATGCCCGGAAACGACCGCGACGGCGGTTTCGCGACGCACGTCGTCGTGCCGGCGGGCGCGCTGTGTCCGGTCCCGGGGGCATCCTCGGATCCCGACGCTCCGCTGGCGGGAAAGACCACTCTCCGGCACCTCTCGGTCGTCGCGGACGCCGTGTCGACCGCGTACCAGTCGGTGCTGCGGTCGGGAGCGGCCGCCGGGGACGCGGCGGTCGTCGTGGGGCTGGGAGGAGTCGGCGGCTACGCGGCGCAGATCGCTCGCGACCGCGGCGCGGCGGTGATCGCGATCGACGTCGATCCGGCGCGGCTCGAGGCCGCGCGCGACAAGGGCGCCGTCGACGCGATCGATCCTTCCGGACTCTCGGCGAAGGAGATCCGGGGGCGCGTGCAGGCCGCCGCGCGGAAGGCCGGCGCCGCGGCGGCCGGCTGGAAGATCTACGAGTGCTCCGGGACGGCGGCCGGGCAGACGACGGCTTTCGGACTCCTCGGCCCCGCAGCGACCCTGATGATCGTCGGCTTCACGCTCGACGCCGTTTCCGTCCGGCTTTCGAACCTGATGGCGTTCGACGCGAAGGCGGTGGGAAACTGGGGATGCGATCCGGCGCATTATCCGGAGATCGTCCGGCTGGTGCTCGAGGGGAGGATCGACGTGGTTTCGTCGACGGAAATGCGGTCTCTCTCTTCGGTGACCCGCGTCTTCGAGGATCTCCGCGAGCATCGGGTGTCGGGGCGCGTCGTGCTCGTTCCCGACGAGGGCCTCCGCGCTTGAGGGATCCCGTGCGTCTGGTTTCCGGGGAGGGCGGAGTCGGGCGGATCGTCCTCGACCGCCCTCCCGCGAACATCCTCGATCTCGAGACGTTCGCGGCGATCCGAAGCGCGATCGGGAAGATCGCGGCCGATCCGGACGTCCGAGCGCTCGTCTTCGAAGGCGCGGGGGCCAACTTCAGCTTCGGGGCGTCTGTCGCCGAGCACCTGCCCGAGCGGGTCGGCGAGCTCCTCCCCGCGTTCCGGTCCCTCCTCGTCGATCTCGAAGACTCGGGAATCCCGACCGCCTCGATCGTGCGGGGCCAGTGCCTCGGCGGGGGCCTCGAGCTCGCGGCGTGGTGCGGCCGGGTCTTCTGCGATCCGACGGCGCGGTTCGCCGTTCCCGAGATCCGGCTCGCGGTCTTCCCGCCGATCGCCGCGATCCTCCTTCCGTGGCGCATCGGCGGACCGGCGGCCACCCAGATGATCCTCTCCGGATCGGCCGTCGACGGAGAAACGGCGGCGCGCACGGGGCTCGCCGACGCGTGCGCCGCCGATCCCGAGGAGGCGTTCCGGGCCTGGTTCGAGGAGACGCTCGCGCCGAAGTCGGCCGTCGCTCTCCGCTTCGCGTCGAGAGCCGTCCGCCGGCCCCTCGCGCTCGCTCTCGCGGACGACCTGCCGGCCCTCGAGAAGGTCTATCTCGACGAGCTCATGGCGCGACGCGATCCCGTCGAGGGCCTCCGCGCGTTCCTGGAGAAACGCAAGCCCCGCTGGGAGAACCGTTGAACCGCGCGCCTTCGCCGGCGCCGACTCGCGTCGCCATCGTCGACTGGGCGGCGGAAACGGCCGGCGATCTCGACTTCTCGGCCGCGCGGGAATGGCTCGCGGAAGACCCGTCGCGCCGCGCCGCCGGCTATCTTCCCGTGTACGCCCCGCGCGAGGTGATCCGCGCCGCCGGAATGCTTCCGGTCGGCGTCCACGGGGGCGGCGACCGCCTCGAGATCATCCGCGGAGACGCGTTCTACCAGTCGTACATCTGCCACCTGCCGCGCTCCGTGATCGAGCTGGCCCAGTCGGGACGCCTCTCGATGCTGTCGGCGATGCTCTTCCCCTCGACGTGCGACGTGATCCGCAACCTTTCCGGCGTGTGGCGGCTCCTCTATCCCGAGCTCTACGTGCGGTATCTCGACCTGCCGCAGGTCCCGGAGCGCGCGATCGCCGCCGACTTCTGGGAATCGGAGCTGCGCTCCCTGTTCCTCGACCTGTGCGAGATCGCGGGCACGCGGCCGAGCCAGACTCGCCTCCGCCAGGAAATCCGCGTCGAAAACGAGCTGCGCGCGGTCATCGGCCGGCTCTACCGCCTCCGCCGCGACGCGCCCGAGAAGGTGCCGACCGAAGAACTCTACACGCTGCTGCGGGCGGGGGAAGTCGTTCCGGCGGGGATATTCCTCGCCAGGGCCCGGGACTATCTCGCGGCCGCCGAGGCGGAGCCCGGCCGCAAGCGCGACCGCGTGCGGGTCGTCGTCGCCGGCGCGTTCTGCGAGCCTCCGCCGCTCGGCCTCATCAAGACGATCGAGCGCGCGGGGTGTTCGATCGTCGACGACGACTTCCTTCTGGGAAACCGCCTCGTCGCCGAGGAGGTTCCGTCCGACGGCGATCCGATCCGCGAGCTCGCCGAGGCGTTCGTGCGCTCGGCCCGAAAGACGTCGATCCTCTACGAGGGGCGGGCCGAGGGGAAGCGCGAGCTGATCGCGCGCCGCGTGGCGGACGCCCGCGCGGACGGCGTCATCTTCGCGTCGGCGAGCTTCTGCGATCCCGCCCTCCTCGACCGGCCGATGCTCCGCGCCGGAGCGGAAGCGGCCGGCGTTCCGTCGATCGCGTTCAAGTTCGCGGAGAACACGGGCCAGTTCCAGCAGTTCCGGGAGCTCGCCGGGACCTTCGCGGACTCGATCAAGCTGTGGGGGAAGACATGACCGAGATCGCCAAGGATCGTTCCATGGAGATCCAGAAGGAGATGCTCGCCGACCACTACCGGCGCCTCGAGGACGCGCCGAAATCGGGCGAGCCGGTCGTCTACACGTTCGTTCCCGGAAACCTGAACGAGCTCGTGCGCTCCTTCGACGCGCTCCCGGTCTTCCCCGAGATCAACGCGCTCCAGTCCGCGATGCGCGGGAAGAGCGCGGGCTACATCGCGACGGCGGAGAAGGCGGGCCATTCCGAGGACGTCTGCTCGTACGTCAAATGCGACGTGGGGATGGCGCGCTCCGGGAACGTCGGCCCGACCGGGACCCGTCTGCCGCGGCCCGACCTCCTCCTCCTCTCCTACACGGGGTGCTACACGTTCATGAAGTGGTTCGAGCTCCTGCGCGAGGAATACGACTGCCCGGTCGTCTTCGTCCAGGTGCCGTACCAGGGGGACGGGTCGATCACGCCCGGGCATCGCGCGTACGTCGCGCGGCAGATCCGCGAGACCGTGATCCCGGCGCTCGAGCGGCTGACGGGGAAGCCGTACGACGAGGGACGCCTCCGGGAGAGCCTCGCCCGGAGCGCGCGCGCCGAGGAGGACCTCGTCGCGGTGTTCGAGTCGGCGATGCGGAGGCCGAGCCCGATCGACGCCTACTTCGGCGCCGTCTATTACGTCGGCCCGATCTTCTCGGCGTTCCGCGGCACGGAAGAGGGTGCCGAGTACTACCGCACGCTCCGCGAAGAGGTGGAGGAGCGCGCACGGCAGGGGCTCGGTCCCTCGACTCCCTCGGGCGTGCTCACCCGGCAGAAATATCGCCTCGTCGTCGAAGGACCGCCGAACTGGACGCACTTCCGCGATTTCTGGAAGCTCTTCTCGGACGAGGGCGCCGTCGTCGTCGCGTCGACGTATTCGAAAGTCGGCGGGACGTACGACTTCGGGTTCCGCCACGACATGGAGGACCCGCTCGGGACGCTGGCCGACTACTGCGGCGGCTGCTACACGAATATCGACCTTCCGGGAAGGGTGAGGATGCTCGCGGACTACGTGGAGCGCTATTCGGCGGACGGGTTCGTCATCCATTCGGTCAAGTCGTGCAACTCGTTCTCGGCGGGGCAGCTCACGATCCTCCGCGAAGTCGAGAAGCGCACGGGCGTGCCCGGAGCGTTCTTCGAATCCGACCTGGTCGATCCGCGCTACTTCTCTCCGGCGAACCTGAAGAACCGCCTCGAGAGCTATCTCCAGATGATCGAAGCCCGACGCGGAGCGGCGGCGCGATGAAGAGGAGACGGCGATCGCCATGAAGACATTCGTCGGGATCGATCTCGGCTCCACGACGACGAAGGCGGTCGTCCTCGACGAAGAGGGCGCCGTCCTCGGACGCGGGATCACGAACTCCCGGTCGAACTACGACCTCGCGGCGGAAGTCGCGCGGACGGAAGCGTTCGTCTCGGCCCGCTTTTCGCTGCTCCGCGCCGGCGTCGAGCGGGCGGCCGGGCCGGCCGCTCTCGACCGCCTCCTCCGGGCCTTCCGGCTCGAGCAGAGGCTCGTCCAGTGGGCGCGCCTCCGTCAGTGGATCGAGGCGAGCGCGCCGCGAGCCGCGCCGGCCTCGCTCCAGTCCGCGCTCGCCGCGACCCTCGAGGAACTCTTCGCGCGGCTCGTCGCCGAGGAAGAGGAACGCTTCCGCGGGGACGAGGCGGCCGACCGCTCCGACTTCTTCCGGGACGCCGCCGGCTCCGCTTACGCGCGGGTCGCGCAGGAGATCGCCGACCCCCGCGGGGTCACGTGCGATCTCCTCATCGGGCTTTACGACCACAGCATCATCGCGGTGGAGAACGAGCCGCTCGACCTCGGCTTCCCGAATCACATCCGGGCCGCGCTCGCGCGCTGCGAAGGTGCGCCCGGCGTCGCGGAAGCCGCCCAGGCCGCGGCTTCCGCGGACCTCGAGATCGCCGCGAGCGTCGGGACGGGATACGGGCGGGCCCGCCTGCCTTTCCCGAAGGAGCAGATCCGTTCCGAGATCCTGTGCCACGGGCTCGGCGCGCACGCCATGTTTCCCGCGACCCGGACCGTCCTCGACATCGGAGGGCAGGACACGAAGGCGATCCAGGTCGACGGCGACGGCCTCGTCACGTCGTTCCAGATGAACGACCGGTGCGCCGCGGGGTGCGGGAGATACCTCGGCTACATCGCCGACGAGATGAACATGGGCCTTCACGAGCTCGGGCCGCTCGCGCTCGAAAGCCGCGCGCCCGTGCGGATCAACTCGACCTGCACCGTTTTCGCCGGAGCGGAGCTCCGCGAGCGTCTCTCCCTCGGCGAGCGGCGCGAAGACATCCTCGCGGGCCTGCACCGCGCGGTGATCCTGCGGGCGATGAGCCTCGTCGCGCGGTCGGGCGGAATCGCGGACGAGTTCACGTTCACCGGCGGCGTCGCGAAGAACCCCGCGGCCGTGCTCGCTCTCCGGAACCTCGTCGCCGAGAACTACGGAGAGCGCCGGATCAACATCTCCGCCGACAGCATCTACACGGGGGCGCTCGGCGCGGCCCTCTTCGCGCGGAGGGCCGCGTGACCACGGCCGGGATCGACGTCGGCAGCAGCGCCGTCAAGGCGGTCGTTCTCGAGAAGTCCGGCGAAGCGTTCTCCGTCCTTTCGCATGTCGAGGCGCGGATCCGAAAACGGGAGGTGGGCCGGGTCGTCCGGGAGACGTTCGACGCGGCCTGCGAGGCCGCCGGGATACGGGACTTGCACTACGTCGCGACGACGGGCGAAGGGGAGGAGACGCCGTTCGCGACCGGGCACTTCTTCGGGATGACGACCCACGCGCGGGGCGCTCTGTTCCTCGAGCCCCGGGCGCGGGCCGTCCTCGATCTCGGCGCGCTCCATGCGCGCGCGATGGCGGTCGATCCATCCGGGCGCGTCCTCGCTTCGAAGATGACCAGCCAGTGCGCGTCGGGATCGGGGCAGTTCCTCGAGAACATCGCCCGGTACCTCGGGGTTTCGCTCACGGAGGTCGGCGCGCTTTCGCTCTCCGCCGGGCGCGGGGAAACGGTGAGCTCGATCTGCGCGGTGCTCGCGGAAACCGACGTCATCAACATGGTCTCGCGCGGCATTCCGACGGCGGAGATCCTGCGCGGCATCCACGAGAGCATGGCGGGACGGCTCGCCCGCCTCCTCCAGACGCTCGCGGTCTCCGGCGTCGTCTTCGTCACCGGGGGACTCGCCGCGGACGACGGGCTCGTCGGCGCGCTCGCGCGCGCGCTCGCGTCCGGCGCCGCGGACGGCGCGGCTCCCGTCCCGGTGCGCCACGCGCTCAGCGCGTTCGCCGGGGCGATCGGCGCGGCGATCTGGGGGGAATACCGGTATCGCAAGATCGGCCAGGAGGGATATTCATGGACAGCAGCAGCGACGGCGTGAGCGTTCGCCTCCTCACGGAGGGGGATCTCGAGCGCCTGGTGCGGATGGACGAACGGCTGACCGGCCGAAATCGGCGGCTCTGGTACGAACGGAAGCTGCGCCGCGCGCTCCAGGAGACCGATATCCGGATCTCGCTCGGCGTGGAGCGCGACGGCACCCTCGTGGGCGCGCTCCTCGGCTCGCTCCTGTACGGCGAATTCGGGCAGCCCGAGCCGGCGGCGCAGATCGATACCATCCTCGTCGACGAGGCGTTCGCCGGGCGCGGGATCGGGACGGCGCTCGTCGATCAGCTGCTCCGGAACCTCCGCGCGCTCGGGATCGAGCGCGTCCGGACCGAGGTCGGATGGGAGGAACACGACCTGTCCCGCTTCCTCGCCCGGCGGGGGTTCGCGCCCCTGCCCCGGCTGGTCCTGGAAGCGAGCGTCGTGGCTCCGCCGGACCGGGAGACGTCGACGGAACGCGAGACCGCCGCCCGCTGAGAGGGGGGCGCCGCGCCGGCTACGTCCGGAAGGCCTGGATCTCCCGCACGAGCCGATCCGCGCCGTCGGAACCGAGCGCCGCGTCGGTCATCGGGTAGAGGATCTCCTCCTCCTTCTGGTTGTGCTCTCCGAGGACCCATGCGAGCGAGCGGCGGCGCCCGATGGGGGAGGCCGACGGGTCGCGGATCTCGCGGGCGATGTCCGCCAGGAGCGCCCCGATGATCCGGTGCTCCTCGCGCATGACCGACGTCGGTCCGGCGCCCGCCGGATGGCCGGTGGCGTTCTCGAAGGCGGGAAAGAGAATCGCCTCTTCGAACCCGATGTGGCGGCCGAGCCCGCGCGCGAACGTCTCGAACAGCCGCGACGCCTCCTCCCGTTCGCCGCGGTCCAGCGCGGCGAACGCGCTTCTCTCGATCGCGTCCAGACGGTCGTGGTCCCACGCGAGCGCGTCCGAGACCGTCCGGCGGCGGCCGGCGTCCTCGAAGCGCCGGGTGACGGTCGTGCGCCACGAGGCGGGTCCGGCGAGGTCCGGCGACCATTCGAATCGGCCCGGGCGCTGCTCCTGGAGATCCGCCAGCTCCCGGGCGGGCTCGCTCTCCGTCTCGAGGGTCAGACTCTCGCCGGGAGCGAGCGCGTCGAACCGCGACAGGAGGTCGCTCGACGGGGGAGTTTCGAAGGTTCGCGGTTGCCGCTCGATGTCGCGCCGGGTTTCGGTTTCCATGGGTTCCCTCCTGGGCCGCAGGATCGCGCGAAAGGAAACCGGCCGGTATGACCGCGATCATGCGGCCGGCGGATCCCTCAGGCGGTCGCGAGATCGGCGGACGGGAGGAATCGCGGCGGGCGGCGGTGGCGCGTCGCCTGCTCGAAGGCGAGCGCGTACGAGAGGAGCCGGGTCTCGCTCCAGGCGGGGCCGAAGAACGAGAGGCCCACGGGAAGCCCGAAGACGAAACCCATCGGAACGGTGACGTGGGGATATCCCGCGACGGCGGGTACCGTCGAATTCCCCCAGGCCGAGCCGTCGCCGTTGACGAGATCCGTCAACCAGGCCGGACCGCCGGTCGCGGAAACGAGCGCGTCGAGACGCTCCTTCTGAACGATGGCGTCGATCCCTTTCGCCCGGGCGTTCTGGACGTCCGCGGCGAGAGCGTCCTGGTAGGCCTTCTCGGTGAGCGGTCCCTTCGCTTCGGCCCGCTCGAAGAGCTCCTGCTCGAAGTAGGGCATCTCCCGGTCGCGGTGCTTCCGGTTGAACGCGATGAGATCGGCGAGGGTCCGCGCCGGCGCGGAGGGGCCGAGAGCGGCGAGGTAGGCATTGACGTCCGCCTTGAACTCGTAGAGCAGCACCTCGATCTCCGTCTTGCCGAAATCGTCCACCGTCTCGATGTCGGCGGGATCGACGACTACGGCGCCGAGGTCCTTGAGCAGGGCGACCGCCGCATCGGCGACCCGGTCCGTCGCCGCGTTGTTGCCGGAGATCGATTTCCGGACGACCCCCAGGCGCGCTCCGCGGATCGCAGAGGCGTCGAGGGCGGTGAGCGCCTCCGCGCGGAAGGGCGGCGCCGTTCGCGTCGCCGGGTCTGCCGGATCGGCGCCCGCGATCGCCGACAGGAGGATCGCCGCGTCGCGGACGGTCCGGGCCATCGGCCCCGCCGTGTCCTGGCTGTGCGCGATCGGGACGATCCCGGCGCGCGAGACGAGTCCGAGCGTCGGCTTGACTCCGACGATCCCGCAGGCGCTCGACGGGGAAACGATCGAGCCGTCCGTCTCCGTGCCGATGGCGGCCGCCGCGAGATTCGCCGCGACCGCCGCACCCGATCCGGAGCTCGAGCCGGACGGGTTGCGGTCGAGCGCGTACGGGTTGCGGCATTGTCCCCCGCGGGCGCTCCAGCCGCTCGAGGAATGCGTCGACCGGAAATTCGCCCATTCGGAGAGGTTCGTCTTCCCGAGGATCACGGCGCCGGCCGCGCGCAGCCGGCGCGCGACGAAGCTGTCCTCCTTCGGGGCGACGCCTTCGAGGGCGAGCGATCCGGCGGCCGTCGACATCCGGTCCGCGGTCCCGACGTTGTCCTTGATCAGGACCGGGATTCCGTGCAGCGGGCCCCGGGATCCCTTCTCGCGGCGTTCCCGGTCGAGCGCGGCGGCGATGGACAGAGCGTCGGGATTGATCTCCAGGACGGAGTGGAGCGCCGGGCCCGTGCGGTCGAGCGTCTGGATTCGCGCCAGGTACTTCTCCGCGAGCGAGCGGGCAGTCTCCTCGCCCGACGTCATCTTCGCGGCGAGATCCGCGATCGTCGCCTCCTCGAGCGGAAACGCCGGCGGCGGCGTTGGCGGAGCCGGTGCGGACCCGGCCGGGAGCGGCAGCGCCGCGGCCGCGGCTCCCGCGGCTCCGTAGCGAAGGAGGGATCGCCGCGAGAGCCCGGACCCGCCGCTCACGGCCGTTCGACCCGGCGCTCTTCCGGAAGGAGGATCATCGCGACGTGTCGGAAGTTTCCTGGGCCGTCGTGACCGTGAACTTCCGGAAATCGGAATATTCGAAGACGGTGCGGTCCCGGACGGCCCCGGACGATCGGCGCTCGTGGATCGCGACGTACCGACGGGGGAGCGCGATCTCCCCGGCCGCCGCCGGAGGGGAAAACTCCATCGTCACCCGCAGCCGGCTCTCCCGGCTCGCCCAGTCGAGCTCGAGGCGGGCGGGCGAGACGCCGTCGGCAGCGAGGTCCAGCGTTCCGGTCGGATAGTTCCGCGCGGATGCCGGGTCGAAGAGGTCCTCGGGAATTCCGAGTCCGCGCACCTGGCGGAAGGACCAGCGCTTCCCCTTCTTCGACCATTCGAAGTCGTCGACGATCTCCGGCCCGAACGCGAGGAGCGTGAGCGTCAGATTGTGCCAGTAGCATCCCGGAAACGAGTGCTCGCGGGCGAGATCGACGATGCTGCGGCGCTCCGCGGCGGCGCTCGGCTGGCGGAGCCGGAAGAAGTCCTGGATCTGGCGGTCGGCGTCCAGAGGCTTCCCGTCGACCGACCGGATGAACCGGAATTCCCAGAGCGAGGAGGGATCCTCCCCGAGATGCGCGACCTGGAAATCGGAAAGGAGCACCTGGTGTCGGAACACCGTCGCGTTCTCCTCCCGCATGACGTCCTGACTGATCCGCTCGCGGGCGACGTAGTCCTCGAGCTTCGCGAAATAGGGGGGGATCGCGCGGGAAAACGCGGCGATCTCGGGCGGGACCGGGTTCCCCCGGAGC
>DASTIQ010000295.1 GCA_035717485.1 Thermoanaerobaculia bacterium
GCCCACCCGCCCCGCGAAAAGTCGCGATCCCCGATTCGGCCGAGCCGCCGGCGCCCGTCAGGACCGACACGCGCTTCGCCGAGCGGAGTGCGGAAACCAGTCGGTCGAAGTCGGAGGGCACGGGTCAAGTCTATCGGGCGCCGGCCATGAGGCTCTCCCGGCGTGGCGAGGCGCGAGCCCGCCGGGATGCGGGCCGCCCGCGAGATCCCGAGGCATACCGGGGGGTATGTCGCAGGGTCTCGCGGGCGGCACGCGCCCGGCCGGCTCGATGCATCGCCGCGCCGCTACGCGATCTGTTCCCCCTTCGTTTCCGGAAACGTCCAGATCCAAGCCGCCGTCGCCGCGGCGAAAACCGCCGCGAGCGACATCCCGCCGGCGAGCCCCCAGCGCCGTGCGATCACGGTCACCACGATCGGCGTCACGAACTGGACCCCGCGCGCGATGTTGTAGATCGATCCCATCGCGGCGCCGCGGATCGGCGTCGGAAAGAGCTCGGCGAAGAGCGGCCCGAAGCCGCCCCACACCCCGGTGCCCAGGCCGACCAGGAACATGAACGCGAGGACCACCCCCGGCGTCGAGGCGATCGATCCCCAGAACACCGTCGTCATCGCGAGCCCCGCGGCGAAGACGAGGGAATAGGCCGTGAACGCCGGCCGCCGCCCCCACCGGTCCGCGACGAACCCGAACGACGCATACCCGAGGAGTCCGCCGGCCTGGGTGACGAGAATCCACGACGCCGACTTCGCCATCGAGAAGTGCCGCTCGTCGTGCAGGTAGCCGGGGAGCCACGTGTACGTGAACCAGTACGCCGACATGGTGAAGATCGTCAGGAGAAGCCCCCGCAGGAAGACGCCGCGATGCGCGGGCGAGAGGATCACGGCGATCCGGGACGGCGCGGACCCGCCTCGCGGGTCGCGGCGATGCGCCTCCCAGACGTCCGATTCCGGAAGGTACTTCCGCACGGCGACGACGAGGAGCGCCGGGATCCCCGAGACGAGGAAGCAGGCGCGCCAGCCGATCGCGGGGGCGAGGAATCCGCCCACCACGGAAGCGAGCGCGACGCCGATCGGCGCACCGGTCTGGACGAACGCGCCGTAGCGCGCCCGGACGCGGGCCGGGAAGGTTTCGGCCACGTACGTCTGCCCCGTTCCCCATTCGCCGCCGACGCCGAGGCCCGTCACGATCCGGGCCACCATCAACCAGAAGAAACTCGGGGCGAGACCGCTCGCGAACGTGCCCGCCGAAAAAACCAGGATTGTCGCCTGCAGGATCGCCTTGCGGCCGAACCGGTCCGACAGGAAGCCGAACAGCACGCCTCCGGCCGCCGTCGCCGCGAGCGACGCGCCGAAGATCCAGGAGAGCTGCTCCCGCGAAAAATGGAACTCGCGCCCGAGCGGGATGAGGAGGAAGCTGTAGAGGATCAGGTCGTAGAAGTCGAAGACCCAGCCGGCCCAGGCCATCGCGAGGATTTCGAAATGGGCCCGCCCCGGCGCCTTCGCCTCGTGGAGAAAAGGCCGGCTCATCGGATCCGGAAGGACCCCGCCGACGCGGGCTGGCCCGCGGACGTCCGGAGACGACGCCGGCTCCGCCAGCACCGACGCCCGACGCGACGGCACGCCGCCGCCGCCCGGATCGAGACGAGACGGCCTCTCAGTTCACGACGAGCCAGGAGTGCGGCGCGGCGCGAGCCCGGCGGGAGGCGGGGCGGCCGGCCCGCGGGCAAGGCGTACCGGGGCGTCCGCCGCGCCCGCGGGCGGTTGCCCCGCGCCCGCCCGGCTCGATGCATCGCCGCACCGGCCTCTCAGCTCTCGTCCCCGACCTTCGGCAGCACCGTGACCGGCGCGATCTTCTCCTGCTCCACCAACCGGTTGAAATCCGCGAGATCGCGGCTCACCAGGTCCTGGAACTCGGCGAGGATGGCATCGAGCTTGTTCTTCAGGACCTCGTCGTACGCGGTCTGCGAGGCGGTCGGCTTCGCGTCGGCGGAGCCGACCTCGCCGGCGAGGTTCGTGAACTCGTGGTCGAGCCCGGGCTGGAAGTTCAGGTCGTCCTCGTTGGACTTGATGTTCGGATTGATGAGCTCCTCCTCGATCCCCGTGAGCTTCTTCGTCAGCTCCTTCGCCTTCGGACCGATCGCGCTCCCCTTCCCGGTCTTCTCCGCATGCTCCTGGATGCTCTTGATCTGCTCCTTGAGGTCCCGGATCTTCATCACGGTCGCGTGGGTCTGCGACAGGCCGTCGCGGATCCTCTCCAGGAGATCGAACTGCGCCTTGAGATCCGCGGCGGAGGTCCCGACCGTCGGATTCGGACGGACCTCGAAGGACTGGGTGAACGCCTTTCCGTCCACCGTGAGCCGGGCCTGGTAGGAGCCCGGCGCGACCTTCGGCGGCCGCTTGTCCCCTTCGTTGAAGACGGCCTTCGGGACGAGCGTGGGCTTCAGGATCCGCATGTCCCAGACGAACCGGTTCAGTCCCTCCTTCGGCTCGAGCTTCTTCTCCTTCTGCGCCTCCGCGGCCTCGTCGGTCTCCTCCGGTTTCGTCTCGTCCTTCTTCTCGTTGTCGAACTTCCGGATGACGGTGCTCCCCGAGAGGATCTCGAGCGTGATCTTCGAGCTCTCGGCCGGCTTGTCCTTCAGCCAGTAGTCGATGAGGACGCCCGCCGGCATGTTCTTGCCGGCGGCGGCGGTCGACGGCGGCCCTTCTCCCTCGTCCGGCGTCTCGATCTGGATCCGGACGGCGGGTCTCGGCGGGAAGAGATGGACCGGCTCCCCTGCGATCGACTCGCTCCACTGGCGGAGCGGTCCGAGGTCGTCGAGGATCCAGAACGCGCGTCCCTGCGTGGCGACGACGAGATCGCCGTTCTTGACGGTGAGGTCCGTGACGGGAACGGGAGGCAGGTTTCGCTGGAACGGCTGCCAGGACGCGCCGTCGTCGAACGAGACGTACAGGCCTCGCTCGGTCCCGCAGTAGAGCAGGCCCGCCCTCGCCGGGTCTTCCCGCACGACGCGCGTGAACGCCCCGTCGGGGATCCCCGAGTCGATCTTCTTCCAGGTCTTTCCGTAGTCGCTGGTCTTGTAGAGATACGGCTTGAAATCGTCGAACTGGTACATCGTGGCCGCGACGTACGCCGTCCCTTTTTCGCGCGCCGAAGCGTCGATCGCGTTCACGCGGATCCACTCCGGCATCCCCTTCGGCGTCACGTTCTCCCACGTCTTCGCGTCGTCCCGGCTGACGTGAATGAGGCCGTCGTCGCTCCCCGCCCAGAGGACCCCGGCCTCCAGCGGCGACTCCGCGAGAGCGAAGATCGTGTCGTAGACCTCGACTCCCGTCACGTCGTGCGACACGGGTCCTCCCGAGGCGGGCTGCTTGGAGGGATCGTTCCTCGTCAGATCGGGGCTCGCTTCCGTCCACGTCTGCCCCTCGTCGGTCGATCGCATGAGCTTCTGCGCGGCGAAATAGAGCACGCGCGGATCGTGCTTCGAGACGATGATCGGCGCGTTCCACTGGTAGCGGTACTTCAGGTCCTTCGTCGGATGGCCGTCGGCGAGCTGCGGCCACGGGTCGATCTGGCGATACTGGCGGGTCTTCCGGTCGAACCGCGTGATCGTTCCACCGTAGCCGCCCGCGTAGACGATCTCGGGATTCCGCGGATCGGGCGCGATCCAGCCGCTCTCGCCGCCTCCCACGTCGTACCACTCGTTGGCGGTGATCCCGCCGAATCCGGGAACGCCGCTCGGGATCCCGACCGTCGAATTGTCCTGCTGGGCGCCGTAGACCCAGTACGGAAAGCGGTCGTCCGTGATGACGCGGTAGAACTGCGCGGTCGGCTGGTTGTCCTGCGTCGACCAGGTCTGGCCGCCGTTGAACGTGATCGTCGCGCCGCCGTCGTTTCCGAGGATCATGCGGTTCGGATCGTCGGGATCGATCCACAGATCATGGTTGTCGCCGTGCGGGACCGTCATCTTGTGGAGAGACTTGCCGGCGTCGGAGACCTTGTAGAACTCGACGTTCGGGATGTAGAGGACGTCGGCGTTCTTCGTGTCGGGGAAGAGCCAGGAGTAGTACCAGGCGCGCTGCCGGATCCCGTGGTCGTCGGAAACGCGCGTCCACTTCTCCCCTCCGTCGTCGCTCCGGTAGAGGCCTCCCTTGTCGTTCTGCGCGTCGATGATCGCGAACACCCGGCCGGGCTTGACCGAGGCCGCGACCCCGACGCGCCCCCAGATCCCCGGCGGGAGGCCGTTCTCCGTGAGCTTCTTCCAGGTGTCGCCGCCGTCGGTCGACTTGTACAGCCCGCTTCCCGGGCCGCCGCTCTCGAGCGTCCACGGCTTCCGGTACGCCTGCCAGAAGGCGGCGTAGAGCACGCGCGGATTCGTGGGATCCATCGAGAGATCGGCCGCGCCGGTCTTCTCGTCGACGAAGAGGACCTTCTTCCAGCTCTTTCCGCCGTCCTCCGTTCGAAAGATCCCGCGCTCGGGGTTCGGCCCCCAGACGTGCCCGAGCGCCGCGACGTAGACGAGATCGGGATCGTGCGGGTGGACGATCACGCGGGAGATCTGGTACGTGTCCTTCAGTCCCACGTTCTTCCAGGTGTGGCCCGCGTCGGTCGATTTCCAGACGCCGTCCCCGTTGGAGACGTTCCCGCGGATCGGCGATTCTCCCATCCCCACCCAGACGACGTTCGGATCGGACTCCGAGACCGCGATCGAACCGACGGAGCCGGTCTTGAAATCCTTGTCCGACATCGCCTCCCAGTTCGATCCTCCGTCGGTCGTCTTCCAGATCCCGCCCCCGGTGCCTCCGAAGTAGAACGTCAGCGGCTGCCCGCGCACACCCGTGACCGCGGTCGAACGGCCCCCGCGGTACGGCCCGATGTTTCGAAACTGCAGCCCTTCGAAGCGGTCGGAGAGCGACTTCTTCGAGGGTTCGGCGGAAGCGGCCGTCTTCTTCGTCTTCGCGCCGTCGGCCGAAAACGCGGTCGCCAGGCAGAGCGCGGCCATGACCCAGAGGGTTCTTCGAAGCGAACGCAAGGGCATCCTCCTTCTCTCGTCGTCCCGGGGAATGAAGAGCACGAAGGCGCATTATAGAGGCCGGAACGATCGGCCGCGGCGGAACGCGACCCCGCACGCGCCGGCCCCCCTGGAGCCGAGGGCGTTGCCCAGCGCGGGCGGGCTCCTTGCGATCCTCGCCGCCGCGCGCGTGACGCTGCGCTCCGAGAGGAGGGCCTCGAAGGCGAAGAGAAGGCTGAGATCGCTTCCCGACATAGTCACGAAGGCTCGGGATTCGGAAAATCCATTTCATGAACGTCCGTTTCCTGTCTATCCTTGGTCCGGATCGAGGAGAGGGGAATCCCGACTCTGCCCGATTCCGCGGCCGGATCTTCCGCCGGCGGTTCGGAAAGCGGACCGGCGGGACGTTATCCGTCCGCTCGGGGAAGAAGGAGGAAACGAATGGACCACCGGCGATCACTCCGGAACGTCTTCCTCGCGGCCGCGATCCTCGGGATCGCCGCCGCCGCGGCCGCCGACCTGCCGCCGATCGTTCCGCGAGACGTCCTGTTCGGCAACCCGGTCCGCGAGTTCCCGCTGATCTCCCCCGACGCGTCGCACCTCGCGTACCTCGCGCCGGACGAAAAGGGGGTCCTCCAGGTCTGGGTGGGAGGTCCCGACGGAGCGGGCGCGCGTCCCGTCACCCGGGATCCCCACCGGGGCGTGACGCTCTACCAGTGGGCGGGGGACTCGCGGCACATCCTCTACGAGCAGGACTCCGACGGCGACGAGAACTTCCACCTGTACTCCGCCGACATCGGCGGCGGGCCGGTCCGCGACCTCACCCCCTTCCAGGGCGTCAAGGCGCAGAACCTCTGCACGAGCCCCCGGAAGCCGGGCGAGATCCTCGTGGGTCTCAACCTCCGGAAGCGGGACCTCTTCGACATGTACCGCATCGACCTCGAGACCGGCGCCCTCCGGCTCGACACCGAGAACCCCGGCGACGTCATCTCCTGGACGAAGGACATCGACCTCGTGATCCGCGGGGCGACCGTTTTCGATCCGAAGACCCTGGAAACGGTCGTCCGGGTGCGCGACTCGGCCGGCGCGCCCTGGCGCGATCTCGTGCGGATGCCGTTCGAGGACGCGACGATGTTCGGGCAGTTCAACGGCGGGAGCGTCATCGCCGGCTTCGAGCCCGACGGACGGGCGCTCGACATCGTCTCGGCGCTCCATTCCCCGACCCACCGGCTGGAGCGCATCGACGCGAAGACCGGCGAGACGCTCGCGGTCCTCGCCGAAGACGCGCGCTCCGACGTCGCCGAAGACCTCTTCGACCTGGTCCCGCTCGTGCTGCGGCATCCGTGGACCGGCGCCCTCCAGGCCGTCGCGTTCGAGTGGGAGAGGCGGGAGTGGAAATTCCTCGATCCCGCCGTCGCCGCGGACTTCGCGGCGCTCGGCCGCACCCACCGCGGGTTCCTCGATGTCATGAGCCGCGACGAGGCGGACCGGCGGTGGGTGGTGCTGGAGCTCGTCGACGACGGTCCGCTGACCTTCTTCCTCTGGGACCGCGACGCGAAGAAGGAAACGCCGCTCTTCCAGGACCAGCCGGCGCTCGCGAATTACGTTCTCGCGAAGCAGAAGCTGGTCACGATCCGCGCCCGGGACGGCGTCCTCCTCCCGGCCTTTCTCACGCTTCCCCCCGGCGTTCCGCCGAAGAACCTGCCGCTCGTGCTCTTTCCCCACGGGGGCCCGTGGGTGCGCGATCACTGGGGATTCGACCCGGTCGTCCAATGGCTCGCCAACCGCGGCTATGCCGTGCTCCAGGTCCAGTTCCGCGGGTCGACCGGCTTCGGGAAGCGATTCCTGAATCTCGGCAACCACGAGTTCGGCCTCAAGATGGAGGACGACTCGATCGACGGCGCCCGCTGGGCCGTCGCCCAGGGGATCGCCGATCCCAAGCGGCTCGCGATCATGGGCGCGTCCGCGGGCGGCTACGCGACCCTGCGGGCGATCACCGAGCACCCCGACATGTTCGTCGCGGCCGTCGACCTCGTCGGTCCGGCGGACGTCTCGCTCCTCTTCTCGACGATGCCCGCCGGCTGGGGAGCGGTCAAGAACAGGTGGATCCGGCGGATCGGCGACGTCGAGCACGACGCGGAGCTCAACCGGAAGCTCTCGCCGCTCTATCACGCCGAGGCGATCCGCACCCCTCTCCTGATCGGCCAGGGCGTCAACGACCCGCGCGTCAACATCGAGAACTCGAACCGCATGGTCGCCGCGCTGCGCGCGAGGAAGATCCCGGTCGACTACGTCGTCTATTCCGACGAGGGTCACGGATTCCAGCGGCCCGAGAACAACCTCGACTTCTTCGGACGTTCCGAGGATTTCCTCGCCCGGCATCTCGGCGGACGTGCCGAGCCCTGGAAGAAGATCGCGGGATCGACCGCGGAGGTCCGGTGAGAATCCGCGCGGCGTCCACGCTCGGTCTTCTGGCCCTCGTGGCGGCGCTCCCCTCGCCGCTCCGCGCCGACGACCGCGGGCTCGATCTCTTCGCGACGGTCGCGGAGCGGGACCTGATTCCCGAAGGAATCGCCTTCGATCCGGCGACGCGGACCCTCTTCCTCGGGAGCATCCGGAAACGAAAGATCGTGGCTCTTTCCGCCGAAGGCAAGGCCCGGGATTTCGTGACGCCGGAGCAGGACGGTCTCCGGAGCGTCCTCGGACTGAAGGTGGACTCCCGACACCGGGCGCTCCTCGCCTGTTCGGGCGTCGACGGCCCCGGGATGATCCACTACTCCCCCGCCGACCTCGGGAAGTCCGCGGTCTACGAGTTCGACCTCGCGACCGGCCGAACGCGCCGGATCTTCCGGGCGCCTCCGGGTCGTCATCTCTTCAACGATCTCGTCTTCACCCGGGACGGGATCCTCTACGTCACGGACAGCCTCGAAGGATGCGTGTACCGCATCGACCGCGACACCGGACGGGTCGACCGCTTCACGCGCGCCGGAAAGTTCGTTTACCCGAACGGAATCGCGATCGACCCCGAGGAGCGCACGATCTTCGTCGCGGATGCCCAGACGATCCGGGCCGTCGACCTCGGAGGCGGCCCGCGGCGCGAGCTCGCGCACCCTCCGGGAGTTCATCTCGGAGAGGTGGACGGCCTCTACTTCGACAACGGCGCGCTGATCGCGATCCAGAACGGGAATCCCCCGGTCCGAATCGTGCGGTTCTCGCTCTCGGGCTCCCGCCATCGGGTCACGGGAGAAATGGTCCTCGCCTCCGGCGATCCGCGCTTCCCGGAACCGACGACCGGAGCGATCGCCGGGGACGTGCTCTATTTCGTGGGCGACACGCAGCTCCGGGCGATCGGGAAGGATGGAGGTCTCTGGCCTCCGGAGAAGCTCCAGCCCGTCCGGGTCTACGAGATGGCGCTGCGCACCGCTCCGCCCGAGGGCGGATTCCCCCGGAGGAAGAGATGAAACGAGCGCTCGTTCTGCCGATGATCCTGCTGTGGGCCGGTACCGGGGCGTTCGCGGGAGAATCCGTTCCGCCGGGCCCTCCCGCGGCATCCGGTCTCGCGCGATCTCCCGCGGCGAGCGCCGCCCGCGCGTGGCGGGAAGCCCACGAGGTCGCGATCGTTCGCGAGCTCGTCGGGCTTCTCGGCATCCCGAACCAGGCCTCCGACACGGCGGACATCGAACGCAACGCCGCGGCCGTGTCGGCCCTGTACGAGCGGCGCGGGGCGACGGTCCGCCTTCTCCGGGTCCCCGACGCCCCGCCGGCCGTCTACGCGGCGCTCGACACGCCGGGCGCGACGAAGACCGTCACCTTCTACGCGCATTACGACGGCCAGCCGGCGGACCCGCGGCAATGGACGACGCCTCCCTTCGCTCCCGTGCTTCGGCGGGGCACCCTCGAATCGGGAGGGGGCGAGTTGTCGCTCGAGGACCTCGCGGCTCCCCTCGATCCCGAATGGCGGATCTATGCCCGATCGGCCTCCGACGACAAGGCGCCGATCGTGGGATTCGCGGCCGCCCTCGACGCCCTGAAATCCCGGGGCCTTCGTCCGTCGGTCAATCTCCGGTTCTTCTTCGAAGGGGAAGAGGAGGCGGGATCGCCGCATCTGGCGACGATCCTCGAGCGGTACGCCGCCGATCTCCGAACGGATGGATGGATCCTCTGCGACGGCCCCGTTCATCAGAGCCGCCGCCCGCAGATCTTCTTCGGCGCCCGGGGAACGACCGGGCTCGAGATGACCGTGTACGGGCCGAATCACGGCCTCCACAGCGGACACTACGGAAACTGGGCGCCGAACCCGATCGTGCGGCTGGCGCATCTCATCGACTCGATGCGCGACGAGGAAGGACGGATTCTCGTCCCCGGCTTCGCCGACGACGTGCGGCCCCTCTCGGAGTCCGAAACCCGCGCGATCGCCGCCGTGCCGCGCGTGGACGAGGCGCTCGAGAAGGAGTTCGGCATCGCCCGGCCCGAGGGGAACGGCGCGTCGCTCGTCGAGCTCCTCCATCGGCCGGCCGTGAACGTCCGGGGAATCTCCGCCGGGCACGTCGGCGCGCAGGCCGCGAACGTGATCGTTCCCGAAGCGACCGCCTCGATCGACTTCCGCCTCGTCCCGGACCAGACGCCGGAAGGAGTGCGCCGAAAGATCGAATCGTTCATCGAAAAGCAGGGCTGGTGGATCGTCCGGCAGGAACCGGACGCGGCGACTCGCGCCGCTCACCCGAAGATCGTGAAGCTCGACTGGGAAGGCGGTTACCCGGCGGCCCGAACGTCCATGGATCTTCCCTTCTCCCGCGCGATCCTCGCCGCCGCCGGACGCGCCCTGGGGCCGGACGTGGTGAAGATGCCGATGCTCGGCGGGAGCATTCCGATGTATCTGTTCCAGGACGGAGGCAGGATCCCGGTCGTCGGAGCCCCGATCGCGAACCACGACAACAACCAGCACGCCGCCAACGAGAACCTGCGGCTGAAGAACCTGTGGGACGGGATCGAGCTGTACGCGACACTGTTCGCGGAACTATAGGGACGGGGGCCGGCGCCGGCCATGCCGCTCCCGTCCGGCTCGATGCATCGCCGCGACTCTCAACGCACGTTTCGCCAGAGCTTGGCCACCACGTTTTCCAGACGATCGACGTACAGGAACCCGCCCAGCCCTGCGGTCACCAGGATCAGCAGCATCGTCGCGATCTGCAGGTCCGCGACGGCCCGGATGAGACGAAGGTTCCCCGTCTGGATCACTCCCATCCCCAGTCGCCGCCAGGCGATCCACGCCGACATGCCCGCGGAGTGCGCCTGGCGGGCGGCCTCGAGGAAGAGCGTCACGCACGAGAACAGGAGGATCGCGACGAGGGCCGACAGGCTCGCGAGGAGCGCGCGGCGGTGCTTGAAGGGCGTCTTCGCGACCACGCGGTCGAGTTGCGCGCGCTCCGCCGCCGTCAGCGGACTCGCGGATTCCCGTCCGTCGATCGACACCTCGCGATTGTATCCGTCCCGTTCGCGGAAGCCTCTTCGCGAGGGGGCGCCCGCGAGGCGCACGGGCGATCCTGTCGGCGTCGATCCGCCGATACGGTTCGCGCGAGCTCACCGTCCATCGCCCCGTCGCCCGGCAGAGCGAAGGCGGACGGCTCGATGCATCGCCGCGCCCGCTATCGACGGTCGTGCTTCTGGCGATAAATCCGGCGGGAGAGGCGATTCTGCTGCCGGTTCACGATGCGCCGGTCCTTCGGCGTGAGCCTTCCCCCGTCGTCTTCCCGCATATCGCGGATCTCCCCGTTCAACCGCGTCTCCTGCCTCTCGAGCCGCGCCGTCTCCCGGGGCGTGAGCTCTCCGCTCGCGACGCCCTGGGCGATCCGGCGCTGCTGGTTTTCCTTTCGTCTTTCGATCCGGCTTTCCGCCGACGCGATCGCGGCGAAGAGGAGCGGCGAAAGGACGGCGGCGGCGGCCAGGCGAACGAGCTTCCGGATTCTCATGATTCTTCCCTCCGTCCGATCAGACGAGGGAGCGGGCGGAGGGTTTACGGGGTTCGCGCCTTTCTCTGCCGGAGGGCCTGCAACTCCTCTTCGAGCCTCTTCTGTTCGGTGACGTCGCGGAAGCTCCAGACGCGACCCACGACGCGTCCGGCGATCTTCTGCGGCATCGAGTACCGCTCGAAGGTGCGGCCGTCCTTGAATCGCACCCAGTCGTAGCTCTGCCCTTCCGGTTCGCGATAGATCTCGCCGACTTTTCGGAGGAATTTTTCCGGGTTCTGCACCTGCTCCATCACCCAGGCGCGCAGCCGCGGCTTGTCGAACGAGGTCACGATCTCCGGCGGAATCCCCCACATCTCGACGACCTTCCGATTGAAATCCAGGAGATCCCCGTCGAGGTCGACCACGAGAATTCCGTCGGCGGTGGCGTCGAAAGTCGCCCGGAGGAGCGAGTGGGCTCGTGCGAGTTCTTCCTCGGCCCGGACGAGCTCCGTGACGTCGCGGAACGTCCAGACGCGGCCGACGGCCCGCCCCGCGACGCGGCGCGGCGTCGAACGACGCTCGAAACGGCGGCCGTCCTTGAAGAGAAGCATGTCGAAGCTCTCCGCCTCCGGATTCGAGTAGACCTCCATGACCTTTCGCACGAACGGCGCCGGCTCCTGGAGCTGCTCCAGCACGAAGGCGATGAGCGCATCGTCGTCTCCGGCGGCCGTCAGGCGGGCGGGGATACCCCACAACGAGACGAACGAGCGATTGAACGCGACGATCCGACCGTTCTCGTCGACGACGAGAATTCCTTCGGTGATCGCGTCGAGCGTCGCCTGGAGGAGCGCGACAGCATCCTCGGGCGCGACCGGCTCGCGGGGCGGGGGAACGGCATCGTCGGAGGCCACGAAACGAGGAGCCGAGTATACGGCGGCGCCGGCCGGGCAAAAAAAGGCCGCCCTCGCGGGCGGCCTTCGATCGACTCGAGAAACCCCGTTCAGGCCGGAGGAGGCGGAGGCGGCACCGACGCATCCGGAGGCGCGGAGGTCGTCGACGTGCTCGACGGAGTCGTCTGGACCGGCGGCAGGGTCGTCGGCGCGGGCGACGTTTCCGGCGCCGTGGTCGACGGAGCGGTGCTCGGAACGGGCGCCGGAGCGGGGGCCGCCTGGATCGGGACGGGAACCATCTTCGGCGCGGCGATCACGGGAGCGGGCTCGGCCGGAGCGGCCTGCTCACGCGCGTGCGGCGTCGCCGCCCGGCGATGATGCGTCGCCGTCGTTCCCGAAGGCTTCGGGGTGCTCTCCGGCGCGGCGGCGGACGTTTCCGTCGGAGCGGCGGGCGTCACGGGCGCGGCCGCCACGGGAGCCGCCGGAGCGGCTTCGGGGCTCGGAGCGACGGGAGTCAGGGGCGGCGGCGTGATCGCGGCGGAGGCGCCGGATTCCGTCGACGACGTCGTCGTGGTCGTCGCCACCTTCGCCTGACGGCTCGAATGCGCGACCGCGAGCGCGATCACGACGCCGACGACAACGACGATTCCGAGAAATATTTCCATGCGGATCTTCCGGGCCCGATCGGCCTGGGCAGTTCTTTCGAAGGAGAAGCGTTGAGAAGTGCTTGCCATTCTGACCTCCGGTCAGGACAAAGTGCAAGATCGTTGCCAGACCGGAGCACCCGTGACGAGCTGCGAATCACGAGTCGCATCATGCGGGACTCGGAGATCGCTCTCGAAACGATTCGACGGGACCGATGAGACGACTCGAGGCTTCCACTCCGCGGCGTCTTCGGACGAGAGACTCGCGACGCGCGACTTTCGACTCGAGGACTTGCGACTACTTCTCTTCTTCGATCGCCCGGCGCAGATCCTCGATCGCCATCTCGATCCTCTCCCGGTGGGTGCGGAACGAGAGAACGCAGATCCGGATCGCGAAGACGGGCCCGAGCATCGTGCCGGTGACGTGCACCCGGCCGCGCGCGTTGACGCTCTCGAGGATCCGGCGGTTTCCGGCGTTCGTTTCCTCGACCGACCGGCCGGCCCACGCCCGCCGGAACGCGACGATCGAGAGCTGCGGCTCGGCGAGGATCTCGATCTCCGGAATCTCCCGCAGCGCGGCCGCCGCGGCGCGCGCGAGCGCGAGCTTCTCCTCCAGGTTTTCCCGGAAGGGCGCGATCCCGGAGAGGCGAACGGGGAGCCAGACGCGCAGCCCGCGCCATCCTCGGGACAGCTCGGGGGAGATCTGGCAGAAGTCGACGAACTCGTCCTCCTCGCGCATCTCGGGGAGGTAATCGGCCGTCAGCGCGTGGGCCCGTTTCAGCGCCGCGCCGTCCCGCACCAGCAGGCATCCGGTGCCGTAGGGAAGGAAAAGGCCCTTGTGGGGATCGAGGATCACGGAGTCCGAGAGTTCCATCCCGGCGAGCGTCGCCCGTCCTTCCGCCGTGAGCGCGAAGAAACCGCCGTACGCCGCGTCCACGTGGAACCACAGGTCCTCGCGCCGGGCGAGGTCCGCGAGCGCCCGCAGATCGTCGACCGCGCCCGTGTTGGTCGTCCCGGCGTTGCCGACGACGAGGAAGGGGGTTCGTCCGGAGGCCCGGTCGTCGGCGATCCGCTGCGCGAGACGGTCGAGACGGACCCGGAATCGGTCGTCCGAGGGGATCGAGCGGACGTTCTCGGGCGGAAAACCCGCGAGCATCGCCGCCTTCGCGACGGAGTGGTGGGTCTGGTCGGAAACGTAGATCGTTCCGGAGAGGAAATCCGGCGGGAGCTTCTCGCGGCGCGCCGTGACGATCGCCGAGAAGTTCGAGATCGACCCGCCCGACGTGAGAATGCCGCGCGCGGACGCGGGGTAACCGACGATCCCGGCGAACCAGGAGACGACGTCGGCCTCGATCTGCGCGAGGCCCGGCGCCGCCGCCCACACGCCGACGTAGCGGTTCGTCGCGTCGGCGATCAGGTCGGCGACGGCGGCCGCCGGAATGCCGCCGCCGGGGATGTAGGCGAGATAGCCCGGCCCGGCCGTGCAGAAGCTCGTCGGAATGACGCGGTCGAACAGCAGATCGAGCAGCGGCCCGGGGTCCGTCCCGTTCTCGGGAAGGCCCTGCCGGATCTCGCGGGCGAGCTTCGCGCCCTCCGACGGCGGCGCCGAAGACATCCGCGGGAGGGCTTCCAGGTACCGCTCGATCCGGGACGTCGCGGCGTCGACGAGCGACCGGAATTGTCCGGGCGATAGCTCGAGAGGAAGTCGCGGCGGCGCGGAAGCCGGCATCTCCCGATCTTACCGTGGACCCTCCCGGGTAACGATGGGCTTCCCCGAAGCGTTTGATATCGTTTGACGATCAACGAGGAGAACCGATGATGACGAAGCTCCGCCTCCTGTCCGCCCTGCTCGTGGCCTTCGCGGCCTTCCCGGCGTTCGCGCGCCGACCCGCCGCCCCGCCGGCGCCGTCCGCCTCGCCGGCGGAAGCCGAACCCTCCGATTTCTTCGCGAACGTGAAGATCCGGAACCTCGGCCCCTCCGTGGGCGGCGGGCGCGTGAGCTGCGTGGCCGGGATTCCGGGCGACCGGAACGTGTATTACGTCGGGGCGGCCGGAGGCGGGATCTGGAAAACGATCGACGGAGGGCTGTCCTGGAAGGCGGTCTTCGAGAAGGAAGCGACCGCGTCGATCGGAGCGATCGCCGTCGCGCCGTCGAATCCGGCCGTCGTGTGGGTCGGGACCGGGGAGGCGAACATCCGCAACGACGCGCTCCCCGGGCGCGGGATCTACGTCTCGGGGGACGCGGGCCAGAGCTGGAAGCGGGCGGGCCTCGAACACGCCGGGCAGATTTCCAACATCGTGATCCATCCGACGAATCCCGACGTGGTGTGGGTTTCGGTCTTCGGGCACGAGTGGGGACCCAACCCGGACCGCGGGGTCTTCCGCACGACCGACGGCGGCGCCACGTGGAAGAAGGTCCTCTTCGTCGACGACAAGACGGGGGCGATCGACCTCGTCATGGAGCCCGGGAACCCCCGCGTCCTGTACGCCGCCCTCTGGGAGGCGCGGCGCTACCCGTGGGAGCTCGTCAGCGGCGGCGGCGGGAGCGGGATCTACCGTTCGACCGACGGCGGCGATACCTGGAAGAAGCTCACGAAAGGCCTGCCCGACGGTCCCTTCGGCCGGATCGCGATCGCGGCCGCGCCGAGCGACCCGCGCCACGTCTACGCGCTGATCGAAGCGAAGAAGGGGATGCTCTGGGATTCGACCGACCGCGGAGACGAGTGGAAGAAGGTGAGCGAGAGCCATCTGCTCGACGTGCGCCCCTTCTACTTCTCCCGCCTCTTCGTTTCTCCCGAGGACGAGCGCCGGGTCTATTTCCTGTCGTTCGACCTCGTACAGTCCGATGACGGCGGAAAGACGGCGCGCCCGATCGACCGGGGCGTCCACGTCGACCACCACGCGCTCTGGATCGACCCGTCGGATCCCGCGCGCATGGTGCAGGGAAACGACGGCGGTGCGTACGTCAGCGAGGACCGCGGGAAGAGCTGGCGGTACTGGAACAACATCCCGATCGAGCAGTTCTACATGGTCGCCGCCGACTCGCAGACTCCGTATCACCTCTGCGGCGGCCTCCAGGACAACAACGCCTGGTGCGGCACGTCGGACAGCCTGAGCCGTTCCGGGATCACCGGCGCGGACTGGTACGTGACGACCGGCGGCGACGGCGAGTACGCGGTTCCGGCTCCGAGCGATCCGACGATCGTCTATTCCGATTCGCAGAACGGCTCGATCAGCCGCCTCGACACGAAGACCCACGTCTCCCGCTACGTCCAGCCGTATCTCCTCGGGGTCGAGGACCGGACTCCGTCCGAGCTCCGGTACCGCTTCAACTGGACCTCCCCCATCGCCGTCTCGGCCTCGGACGCCAACGAGGTGTACCTCGGCGGGAACGTCGTGTTCCGGTCGAAGGACGGCGGCGAGCATTGGGAGGCCGCGAGCCCGGATCTGACCCGGAACGACAAGGCCAAGCAGGTCGCGAGCGGCGGCCCGATCAATCTCGACCTCTCGGGCGCGGAGACCTACGACACCCTCCTCTCGATCACGATCGCGGACCGCGATCCGGGGACGATCTGGACCGGGAGCGACGACGGGCTCGTCCACGTGACGCGCGACGGGGGGAAGACGTGGACGAACGTGACGCCGAAGGGCGCTCCCGCGTGGGCCCGCGTCTACCAGATCGGCGTCTCGCCCTTCGACCCGGCGTCCGCGTACGCGCCTTTCGACGCGCACGAGCTCGACGACGACCGGCCGTACGCCTGGAAGACCGCCGACGGCGGAAAGACGTGGACGTCGATCGCGGCGGGGCTCCCGCCGGACGAGCCGGTGTTCGTGATCCGCGAGAACCCGAACCGCCGCGGGTTCCTCGTCGCCGGAACGGGCGCCGGCGTCTACGTCTCTCGCGACGCGGGAGGGCATTGGGAGAAGCTGCGCGCCGACATGCCGACCGCCGCGGTGTTCGACGTGAAATTCGTGCGCCGTGATCTCGTGGTCGCGACCCATGGGCGCGGTCTCTTCGTGTTGGACGCGATCTCTCCGCTGGAAGAGGCGACGCCGGCGGTCGAGGCGGAAGATTTCCATCTCTTCGACACGCAGCCGGGCGTCCTGTACCACCTCTGGAACCGGGGCGGCTTCTCGCGCGATCTCGGCGCCGCCCCCAACCCCCCGTCCGGCGTCCGCGTCGACTATTCCCTGAAATCCGAGATCAAGAGCGACGACGAGAAGGAAGAGCCGGGCCCGGGCCCCAAGAAGACGCCCGTCCGGATCGTCGTGACGGACGCCGCCGGGCGGGCGGTCGCGACGCGGTACGGACCGTCGAAGGCGGGTCTGAACCGCTGGGTCTGGGACATGCGATACGACGGCGAGACTCCGGTCGCCTTCCAGAAGCGCCCGCCGCCCAACGAGTTCTTCTCGCCCGGCGAGGGCCCGCGCGTCCTCCCGGGCGAGTACACCGTCGCCGTGACCGTCCGCGGAAAGACCGAGAAGAAGACCGCCCGGGTCGAGCCGGACCCGCGGATCCCGCCGCGGGCCGACGCCGCCCGCGAGGGCGCGCGCGCCGCTCTCGAGGCGCGCAACGAATTGACCGCGCTCAACGAAGCGTTGAACCGCACGCACGACCTCCGCGGCGAGCTCAAGAAGACCGAGCGGCTGGGGCGGGACGAGGGCTCTCCGGAGAAGCCGCCCCGCTTCCCGAAGGCGGCGGCGGCCGCGAAGGCCCTCGAGGCGAAGCTCGCCGCGTGGCAGGACTCCGTGTACAACTCCGAGCGACAGTACGACGTGGGCGCCGACTCGATCCACTTCCACTCGCGCCTCCACGACTCCTACGAGTCGCTCGCGCGCCAGCTCTCCTTCATGGGGGACGCGGCCCCCACCGACGCGGCGCGCGAGGAGATCACCCGGCTCCGCGGAGAGCTCGATTCGCGGCTCGCCGAGTTCAACCGGATCGTCGCCGAGGACGTGGCCGGCTACGACAGGACCGCGGCGGCGGAAGGCGCGCCGACGGTGTGGGGGGGAGAGGCCGTCAAGGTCGAGCCACCGCCTTTGTAGCGGACGGGCGCGGGCGATACGCCAGGGGATCCGGCTCCGGCGGGCCGCCGGGCGCTCGGCGTCCGTTTCCGTACGCCTTCATCGCCGAGGCGCCCGGAGCTGCCGGACGGTCCGATTCTTGCAGCCCTTCCGCTCCATGACGCTCGATCTCGACGCCCGCGAAGCCCAGCTGCTCCGGGAAGTCTGCGAAAGCGCGCTCTCCGACCTGCGCATGGAAGTCGCGGGAACGGAGGACCAGGATTTCCGGGAAAATCTCAAACGGCGGGAACAGTTCCTCGGTTCTCTCCTCGAGCGGCTCGGCCGCGCCTCACTCTGACGCCGCGGGCAGCGACACCGAAACCGTCGTTCCGCGTCCGAGCGCGCTCTCGATCCCGATCGTTCCGCCGTGCCGCTCGACGATCTCGCGGGCGAGCGCGAAGCCCAGCCCGAGCCCCGGGTAGTTCCGATCCGAAACGTTGCTCCCCCGGAAAAACCTCCGCCCGATCGATGCCACCTCCGGCCCGGGGATGCCGATTCCGGAGTCGGCGATCCGCACGACGGCCCGGCTTCCGTCGCGGGCGAGAGAGACGCGGATCGCGCCTCCCTCCGGCGAGTACTTGATCGCGTTCTCGAGGACGTTCGCGAACACCTGCTGGAGCCGCGCGGGATCGCCGGCAACCGGGAGGGGCACCCCCTCCCCTTCGACGACCTCGATCGTGTGCCGGCGGCGGCCGTCTTCGGCCTCGAGAGCGTGCGCGCGGAATTCGACGACCCCCCGGACGAGGGCCGCGAGGTCGACCGGAACGGGAGGCGCGACGGCGAGCTCCCCGGCGCGGCTCGCGATCGCGAGGTCGTCGACGAGCCGCGAGAGCCGCTCGAGCTGGGCCATCAGTTTTCGGAACGTGTCTCCGGTGTTCGGAATTCCGGACCCCGCCTGCCGGCGCATCACCTCGACGAACATCCGGATCGACTGGAGAGGCGTGCGCAGTTCGTGCGCCATCATCCGGAGGAAGACCTCCTTGGTCTCGGCCGCCTCGTGGCGCTCGTGGATGTCGACGCACGAGCCGATGAAACCGCGGAATCGCGCACCGTCGAAGCTCGGCGTCCCCCGGTCCACGACCCAGCGATACGCGCCGTCGTTCCGGCGAAGCCGGTACTCCATCTCGAACGGCGCGCGCCGCCGGAAGTGGTCGCGGTAGACGCGAAGGCACGAGCCGAGATCGTCGGGATGAACTCCCGCCGACCAGCCGTCTCCGAGCTCGTCCTCGATCGGTCGGCCCGTGAAACGGAGCCACGACGCGTTGAAATAGTCGCAGCCCCCGTCTTCGCCCGAACGCCAGACCATCACGGGCCCGTGCTCCACGAGCCTCCGGTATTCCTCGCCCGAAAGGGAGGGCAGAGGGGTCACGACCGGCTCTGGAGGCGGGCCACCGCGTCGGCGACCTTGCGCCGGCCGGCCTCCGAGAACCAGCCGTCGAGCCAGGCGCGGGCATCCTCTTCGGACTGCCGCGCGAGCGCATCCGCGGCCGGCCGACGCAGCATCGCCTTGATCGCGCCGAACGCCGCGCCTCCTTCGGCGAGACCGCGGGCGATCTCGGCGGCGCGTCTCTCGAGATCCGCCGCCAGCACCACCTCGTCGACGATTCCCGCCTCCTCCGCTTCCCGCGGAGTGAAGAGCTTCCCCTCGAGGGCCGCCGCCGCGAGCGATCCCGGGGAGAGCTGGGCCCGGAAGGTTTCGATGACGATCGCGGGAAGTTGCAGGCCGAGGCGGACCTCGTTGATCCCGATCTTCGTATCGCCTTCCGCCATCACGCGCCGGTCGGCCTGCATCGCGAGCACGCAGCCGCCGGCGAACGCGTGTCCGTTGACGGCGCAGACGACGGGCGCCGGCCAGAGGAACACGCGGAGCATGGTCCGGTGGAAGTCGCGCATCAGGCCGCCGATCGCCTCGCGCGGGAGCGACGCGAGCGCCGGAAGGTCGAGCCCGGCGCTGAAGATCTTCCGGGCCCCCGTCAGCACGAGGGCCGGGGCGCCGGCGGCGCGGTCGAGCGCGCCCTCCAGATCCGCGAGGAAGCGATCCTGGATCGCGTTGGCCTTGCCGTCGTCCATGCGGAGAACGGCGACCCCGCCGGCGTCTTCCATGGCGATCATGCGCGGATGATATCCGGCGGATGCCCGCCCCGGCCGCCGCGATCGGATTGATTCATTTGCACTACTCCGCTCCCGCGGTCTTCTGAAAGAATTCCGCCTCAAGGAGGACCGATGAACTCGACCAAGAAGATCCTGGGGACGGCGGCGGCGATTTACCTGGCGGTGATGGGCGCCGAATCTCTGTCCGCGAAGGCGGCCTACGTCAAGCAGGCGAAGGAAGCCGGCTATCCGGCGACGAATTGTCTCTATTGCCACACGGAGAAGCTCCCGAAGAAGGAAAACGCCAAGCAGCAGCTGAACGATCGCGGCAAGTGGCTCCTCGCCCAGATGGAAAAGAAGAACGCCAAGGAAGTCGACGTGAACTGGCTGAAGGACTACCCCGGCGGAAAGGACTGACCCCGGGAAATCGACACGATGTCGACCGAGCCGCCGCCGCTTTCCGGTCCTCCGCTGGACGACTCGAGGCGGCGGTGGCTCTCCGCATTCCTGGCGACGAGCGTCGGCGCGACGATCCTCTCGTTCCTCTATCCGGTGCTCCGGTACCTGATCCCCCCGGTCACGTCCGAGCCGTCCCTCTCGGAGCTCGAGCTCCCCTTCAAATCCTCGGATCTCCCTCCGAATTCCGGACGGATCGTGCCGTTCGGGGGCAAGCCGATCCTGGTCTTCCGAACTCCCGCCGGTGAGCTCAAGGCGCTCAGCGCCGTCTGCACCCATCTGAACTGCACGGTTCAGTACCGGAAGGATCGTTCGGACGTCTGGTGCGCCTGCCACAACGGAACGTACAACCTCGACGGGGGGAACGTGTCGGGACCGCCTCCCCGGCCGCTCACGGCGCTCGAGGTCAACGTTCGCGGAGACAAGATCGTTGTCCGCAAAGCGTGAGATCGGGTTCCGCGAGCGAGCGCTCGAAGCGGTCGGCTGGGAGAAGCTGCGCCATTTCACCGAGAAGAAGGACGTCCCCGTTCACGGGTCGATGGTCTTCTACTACCTCGGGGGAATGGCCCTGTTCCTCTTCCTGATCCAGGCGGCGACCGGGATCCTGCTCCTGCTCTACTACCGTCCGAGCGCCTCGGAGGCGTACGAAAGCGTCCAGTACATCATGGCGGAAGTCCCCTTCGGCTGGCTGATCCGCTCGATCCACTCCTGGGGAGCGAACATCTTCGTCGGGGTCGTGATCCTGCACTTCCTGTCCGCGTTCTTCGAGAAAGCGTATCGGCCGCCGAGGCAGTTCACCTGGCTCTCGGGCACGGCCCTGCTCTTCCTCGCCTTCGCGTTCGGCTTTTCGGGATACCTGCTGCCGTGGAACACCCTTTCCTACTTCGCGACGAAGGTCGGGACCGACGTGCCGGCGCAGATCCCGGGAATCGGGCCCCTCCTTTCCCGCATCCTCCGCGGCGGCTCCGACGTGACCGGCGCGACCCTGTCGCGCTTCTACGGCGTCCACGTCGCGATCCTGCCCGCGACCGCGACCCTCCTCCTGGGGATCCACCTCTATCTCGTGCAGCTCCACGGCATGAGCGTTCCGCCCGCGGTCGAGCGCGCCGGACCGCCGCGGCGCATGAAGTTCTTCCCGGACTTCCTCCTGCGCGACATGGTCGGCTGGCTGACCGCCGTCGCGCTTCTCGCGGTCCTCTGCGTCTTCTTTCCCTGGGAGCTCGGCCGCAAGGCCGATCCTTTCGCTCCCGCTCCCGCCGGCATTCGGCCCGAGTGGTACTTCCTCTCGATGTTCCAGGCGCTCAAGTACCTTCCCGCGACGATCGCCGGAATCCCCGGCGAGCTCTTCGGAATCGTCGGTTTCGGGGTGATCGGGCTCGTGGTCCTGCTCGTCCCGTTCCTCGACGGGAGGGCGGTGGAGGGGCGCTCCTCGCCCTGGTGGAACCGGATCGGCGTGCTGCTGCTGCTGGCGGCGCTCGCGCTGACGGTCCTCGCGCTGCTCCCGCAGCCGGGCGCGGGCGCCTCGTGAAGATTTCCGCGCTCGCCGCCGCGCTCGCGCTCGCCGCCGGCCTCGGGTCCGCCGCTCCGTCTCCCCGCCTCGCTCCGCCGCCCGCGGTCCCGGCGCCGGTGAACGCGTGCCTGAAATGCCACCTCTCGCTGGACGACGACACGCTCTCGCCGCCGGCCCGCGCCTTCCAGAAAGAGGACGTCCACGCGAAGGCCGGATTCACGTGCGCGAACTGTCACGGCGGCGACCCGACGCAGGACGACATGGACGCCGCGCACGACCCGAAAAAGGGATTCATCGGCAAGCCGGCGCACGCCCAGATCCCGGGGGTCTGCGCGAAATGCCACAGCGACGCCGCGATGATGAAGCAGTACAACCCGTCGCTGCGCGTGGACGAGCTCTCCGAATACAAGACCAGCAAGCACGGGCAGATGCTCGCGAAGGGCGATCAGCGCGTCGCCGAGTGCGCGAACTGCCACGGCGCGCACGGGATCCTCCCGATCAAGGATTCGCGCTCTCCGGTCTACCCGACGCGGGTCGCGAAGACGTGCAACACCTGCCACGGGGACGCGGCGCTCATGGCCTCGTACCACCTTCCCTCGGACGTCTACGCGAAGTACATGACGAGCGTGCACGCGAAGGCGATGTACGAGAAAGGCGACATCTCGGCGCCGACCTGCAACTCCTGTCACGGGAACCACGGGGCGACGCCGCCGGCGGTGACCTCCGTCGCCAACGTCTGCGGGACCTGCCACGCGGTATTCGCGGAAAAGTTCCGGGCGAGCGCCCACGCGCGCGCCTTCGAAGATCTCGGCCTCCCCGGATGCGTCACGTGCCACGGAAACCACGACATCGCCGCGCCGACCGAGGAATTCCTCGGAACCGGGCCGACGGGTCGATGCGGCTCGTGCCACGAGAAAGGGGATCGCTGCGACGTCGCGACGACCGCGATGCACGGCGACATCGTCGCGCTGAGGACGCGGATCGAGGCCGCGCATCGCGTGCTCGAGACCGCCTCCGAAGCCGGGATGGAGGTCTCGAAGCAGAAGTTCGACCTCACGAACGCCGAGGAGGCGCTGACCAAGGCCCGAACGGACGTTCACGAGCTCCAGCTCGCCGCGGTCCGCAAGGACGCCGACGAAGGTCTCGCGATCGCCCGCGCCGCCGAAGCCGCGGGCCACCGCGCGATGGCGGAGCGCGACTATCGCCGTCGGGGACTGCTGTTGTCGCTCGTGCTCATCCTGGGCACGATCATCGCGCTGGTATTCACGATCCGCCGCCTCGGATAGACCGGGTGACGCGCCGGATGGAGAGCCGCCGCGGTCCGTCCTTCGACGGAATAAAATTTCCGGCCCGGCGGGTTATCGGACGAATGAGCGAGTTGATGCAAATGATTCATTTCCCCACTCCCGGCTCCGCTCCACAATGTCGTTGATGTCCAAGAAGCTCCGAAAACTGCGGAAGGGCTTCCTGGCCGGTGGAGTGCTGGTCCTCCTCGTTTTCGGTCTGGCCGCTCCGCCCGCCGCCGCGGGATGCGCGATGGGCGTCGATTCGGCGCCCTCCGGTTCTCTCGCCGCGCCCGATTGCTGCACGGACCGGAGCTGCCCGCGGATGGCTCCGGCAGCGCCGCGGCCCGAAGCTATCCTCAGCGCGCCGGCGACGCCCGGTCCGTCCCCGCTCGTCGCGATCGCCACGGTATCCTCCCCGACGATTTCCTTCCCCGTGCCCGTCCGGCAGCGCGTCGCCCGCGACGATCTCCCCGGCCCTCCTCTCCGCATCTGACCTTTCCTTCGCCGCGCGTCTCCCCGGGAGACGTGTCCCCTCAGTCGCAGGCGAAGGAGATCCAGATGGGAATCCCGAAGACTCCATGGATGATGGCCCTGTTCGCGGCCGCGGTGCCGGCCGTTGTCGGCGGCGCGCCGCCGACCAAGATCGCCGACACGAGCGATCCCGTGCTCGAGCGCCTGGTCGAGGAGGCCCTTCACGAAAATCCGGATGCGCGCAGCGCGGCGGCGGAGGCCGACGCCGCGCGATTTCGAATCGCTCCCGCCGGGACGCTCCCCGATCCCTTCCTGTCGTTGAACTATCAGAACGACGGGAGACAGTTCAGTCTCGGGACGAAGGAAATGACCTTCCTGGGAGCGACGTTCTCCCAGCCCCTCCCCTGGCCGGGGAAACTCCGGCTCGCCGGGGAGATCGCGGGAGGCGAGGCGAAGCAGGTCGAATCGGCGGTCCTCGGCCGTTCCCGGCGATCCGTCGAGGCCCGCGTCCGCCGCGCCTACGCCGAATGGCAGCTCGCGACCGCTCTCCGGAATCTGGCGGAAGAGCGCCGCTCGACGTGGCGAGAGATCGAAGGCGTCGTCCGGGCGCGCTACTCGGCGGGGCTCGCCGTCCAGCAGGACCTCCTGCGGGCTCAGGCCGAGATCCTTCGGCTGGACGAAGAAGCCGCCGTCGAGACGGCGAACGTGGCCGCGCGGCTGGCCGATCTCGACCGGGCCGTCGGGAGGCCTCAGGACATGCCGGTCGAAAACGCCCGGCCGCTCGACCTCGACCCGGCTCTGCCGGAGCTCTCCCGACTGCTCGAAAGCATCCGCGCCGGGCACCCGGAGCTCGCCGGAGCCGAGGCGGCCATTCAGACGGACAAGCTTCGCGTCGACCTCACGAAAAAGGAATTCCTTCCCGATTTCGTCGCGAGCGCCGGCCCGATGTACCGCGGCGGCCTCGATCCGATGTGGCAGGTCGGCCTCGGAATCTCGCTTCCGATCTATTCGGGCTCCCGCCAGCGCAACCGGCTCCGCGAGGCCGAAGCGAACCTCCAATCGGGAGAGGCCCGGCTCGCTTCCGCGAGGCAGGAGCTCGAATTCCGCACTCGCGAGCGCTACGAAACCCTCAAGGGCGTTCTGCGGGCGGCGCAGATCGATCGCGACGGGGTCATTCCCATCGACCAGCTTTCGCTCGAATCGGCGATCGCGAGCTATCGAACCGGCCGCGTTCCCTTCGTCACGGTCCTCGACGCCTTGAACGCCCTGTATTCGGACCGATCCAACCTGTACGTCCGCCTCGCCGACGCCGGAAAGCTGCGCGTGGCGATCGACGAGGCCGATCTGCAGACGGGACCGGCCATGGCGCCTTCCGTGCGGCCCGCCGCCTCCATGTCCAGCAACGCCGCGAGCCCCGCGGGCTCGATGAGGTAACGGTCATGAAGATCAAAGCCATTCTTCCCTGGATGCTCGCCGGCGTGTTCGGCTTCACGATCGTGCTGCTTCTCGTCCGAGGCCGGTCGCGGACGGCAAGAACACGGGGCGAACCGACCGCGACTCGAGCGGTCGCACCCGAAGCGCCGGCGAAGAGGAAGGTCCTCTACTGGACGGACCCGATGACCCCGGGTTACAGGTCGGACAAGCCCGGCAAGTCCCCCTTCATGGACATGGAGCTGGTGCCGGTCTACGAGGACGGCGCCTCGGCGGGCGCCGCCTCGAAGGACGTGGCCGGATATTCGTCGATCCAGCTCGGGTCGGATCGCCAGCAGCTGATCGGCGTGCAGATCGGGAAGGTCGAGAAACGGAACCTGTCGAAGACGGTGCGGGCCGTCGGCCGGATCGCCGTCGACGAAACGACCCTCACGCACATCCACGCGAAGTTCGAGGGCTACATCGAGCGCCTGTTCGTCGACTACACCGGCAAGCCCGTCCGGAAAGGGCAGCCTCTGGCTTCCATCTACAGCCCCGATCTCCTCGCGACCGAACAGGAATACCTGCTGGCCTACCGCGCGTGGCGGCAGTTCTCCCAGTCGGGGAACCCGGATCTCGCGAAGAACGGAAAGGACCTGTACGACTCGGCGCGCCAGCGCCTGCTCCTCTGGGACATCCGGCCGGCGGACATCGAACACCTGGAAAAGACCGGGGTCCCGACGAAGGCCCTGACGCTCTATTCCCCGATCGACGGAACCGTCATGGCCAAGAACGCCGTCGAGGGAAACCGGGTCATGCCGGGGGACAGCCTTTTCGAGATCGCGGGTCTGCAGCGCGTGTGGGCGCTCGCCGACGTCTACGAGTACGAGCTGCCCCTCGTCCGCGTCGGACAAACGGCGGTCGTCACGCTCTCTTATCTGCCTGGCCGCCAATGGCGCGGCCGGATCTCCTTCGTCTCGCCCGTCGTCGACGAGAAGACGCGAACGGTCACCGTCCGCATCGACCTCGACAACCGCGACATGACGTTGAAGCCCGACATGTTCACGGACGTCCGCATCGAGCAGGCGGGGACCGAAGTCCTCGCGGTCCCCGTCGACGCGGTGCTCTCGACGGGGAGCCGCGCGATCGTCTTCGTCCCGCGGGACGGCGGCCGCTTCGAGCCGAGGGAGGTCGAGCTCGGCGCCCGGATGGACGGCTATTACCAGGTCCTTTCGGGGCTGGCGGCCGGCGATCCGGTCGTCACCCAGGCGAACTTCCTGATCGACTCCGAATCGCGGCTGAAGGCCGCGCTTTCCGGGATGTCGGCCCCGAAACCCGCCCCGGCCGAGCGTCCGCGGTGAGGCCGTCATGATCGAGAGAGTCATCGCGTACAGCGCGCGCAACCGCTTCGTCGTGCTCGTCCTCGTGGCGGCGCTGATCTTCGCGGGCGTGTGGAGCATCCGGCACATCACCATGGATGCGCTGCCCGATCTCTCCGACACGCAGGTGATCGTCTATTCGCGCTGGGACCGGAGCCCCGACATCATCGAAGACCAGGTCACGTATCCGATCGTGACGGCCCTCCTCGGAGCGGCGAACATCAAGGCCATTCGCGGCTACTCCGACTTCGGCTATTCGTACGTCTACGTCATCTTCGACGAGGGGACGGATCTGTACTGGGCCCGCAGCCGCGTGCTCGAATATCTCTCCAAGATCCAGCAGCGTCTTCCCGAAGGCGTCCGGACCGAGCTCGGCCCGGACGCCACCGGCGTCGGATGGGTCTTCCAGTACGCGCTCGTCGACAAGACCGGGAAGCATTCGCTCGCGGATCTCCGGACGTTGCAGGACTGGACGATCCGCTACGAGCTGCAGTCCGTTCCCGGCGTCGCCGAGGTCGCGAGCCTCGGAGGGTTCGTCCGCCAGTACCAGGTCACGGTCGATCCCAACCGGCTCGCCGCGTACGGCATTCCTCTCATGAAGATCGGCGACGCGATCCGCGATTCGAACAACGAAGTCGGCGGCCGGCTCATCGAATGGAGCGGCGCGGAGTACATGGTCCGCGCGCGCGGCTACGTCAAGAGCATCTCCGACCTCGAGGAGATCGTCGTCAAGACCGACGACAAGGGGACTCCCGTGCGTCTCCGGGACGTCGCGACGATCCAGCTGGGTCCGGAGATACGCCGAGGGATCGCCGAGCTGGACGGCGAGGGAGAAGTCGCCTCCGGCGTCGTGGTGATGCGCCACGGAGAGAACGCCCTGAACGTGATCCGCCGCGTCAAGGAACGCCTCAAGGCGCTCGAGCCGACGCTCCCGCCGGGAGTGAAGATCGTCACGACCTACGACCGATCGGAACTGATCGAGCGCTCGATCCACACCCTGAAGCACGAGCTGGTCCTCGAGATGGCGATCGTGTCGCTCATCATCCTGATCTTCCTCTGGCACATTCCGTCGGCCGTGATTCCGATCGTGACGATCCCCGCGGCCGTCGTCCTTTCCTTCATCCCGATGAAGATCTTCGGGATCGGCACGAACATCATGTCGCTCGGAGGCATCGCCGTCGCGATCGGCGCGCTGGTGGACGCGGCCGTCGTCGTCGTCGAGAACGCCCACAAGAAGCTCGAGGTCTGGCAGTCGGGAGGCGGGAAGGGGGACTACCGGGAGGTCCTCATCCACGCGATCCAGGAGGTCGGCCGGCCGAGCTTCTTCTCGCTTCTCGTGATCGCCGTCGCGTTCCTCCCCGTCTTCGCGCTCGAGGCCCAGGAAGGGCGCCTCTTCCGGCCGCTCGCTTTCACGAAGAACTTCGCCATGGCGATCGCGGCGCTGCTCGCCATCACGCTCGACCCCGCCATCCGGCTCCTCTTCACGCGACTCGAGAACTACGACTTCCGGCCGCGCTGGCTCTGCCGCGTCACGAACGCGGTCCTCGTCGGAAAGATGCATCCCGAAGAGAAGCATCCGATCTCGCGCATCCTCTTCCGCCTCTACGACCCGCCCGCGAAGTTCGTCCTTCGCCATCCGCGATCCGTGATCGCGGCCGCCCTCGGGATCGTGCTGCTCACGATTCCGGCGTTCCGGAAGCTCGGGTCGGAGTTCATGCCCCCCTTGAACGAGGGGTCGATCCTCTACATGCCGACGACCCTGCCGGGCATCTCGGTGACGGAATCGGCGCGCCTCCTCCAGAGGCAGGACCAGATCCTGAAGCAGACGCCGGAAGTGGAGCGGGTCTTCGGCAAGGCCGGCCGCGCGGAGACGTCGACCGACCCCGCCCCCTTCTCGATGATGGAGACCGTCGTCCTGCTCAAGCCGGACTCTCAATGGCGGCACAAGGACCGCTGGTATTCCTCGTGGATGCCGGGATTCCTCCAGCCGGTCTTCCGGCCGCTCTGGCCGGATCATCTCTCCTGGGACGACCTCGTCAACGACATCAACACGCGGATGCAGTTCCCCGGGCAGACGAACGCCTGGACGATGCCGATCAAGAACCGGATCGACATGCTGACGACCGGGATCCGGACTCCCGTCGGCATCAAGATCTTCGGGAAGGACCTGAAAGAGATCGAGCGCATCGGGCGGCAGCTCGAAGGCATCGTCCAGACGATCCCCGGAACGCGAAGCGTCTACGGCGAGCGTGTCGCCGGAGGTTACTTCGTGGACTTCGACCTGAACCGCGCCGAGATCGGCCGCTACGGGCTGACGATCCGCGAGGTCCAGGACGTCGTGATGTCCGCCATCGGAGGCGAGAATGTGACCACGACGGTCGAGGGGCGGGAGCGCTACCCGGTCAACGTCCGCTACCCCCGGGAGCTCCGCGACGAGCCGGACAAGCTCGGCCGGACGCTCGTCATGACGCCCGGAGGCGCCCAGGTTCCGCTCTCGCAGCTCGCGACGATCCGTCTCGTCGAAGGCCCCTCCATGATCCGCGACGAGGACGGCCGCCTCTCCGGATACGTCTACGTCGACGTCGACACGGGGAAGCGCGACATCGGGGGGTACATCGCGGACGCGAAGAGCGCCGTCGCTTCGAACCTCAGGCTCCCGACGGGCTACACGCTGACCTGGAGCGGCCAGTACGAAGCGATGATGCGCGTCCAGGAGAAGATGAAGGTGGTCCTTCCGATCACGCTCTTCGTGATCTTCGCGCTCCTCTACATGAACACGAAGTCCCTCCCGAAGACGTTCCTCGTCCTCCTGGCCGTCCCGTTCTCGGCCGTCGGCGCCGTGTGGCTCCTCTATGCGCTCGGCTACCACATGTCGATCGGGGTCTGGGTCGGGCTGATCGCCCTCCTGGGACTCGATGCCGAGACCGGCGTCTTCATGCTGCTCTATCTCGATCTCGCCTACGACGAGATGAAGGCGCGCGGCGCGATGAAGACCCGGGAAGATCTCCGGGAGGCGATCCTCCACGGCGCGGTCAAGCGGGTCCGCCCCAAGGTCATGACCGTGGCCTGCGCGTTCTTCGGTCTCGTTCCGATCATGTGGTCGACCGGCGCCGGCGCGGACGTCATGAAGCGGATCGCCGCCCCGATGATCGGCGGGCTCTTCACGTCGTTCCTGATGGAGCTCCTCGTCTATCCGGCGATCTACGAGATGTGGAGGTGGCGGTCGGAGGTGCGGAAATTTTCGCCGAAGCCGGCGGCGGAAATCGCCCCGGCCCACTCGTAGACGCGCGAATGCCCTTCGGTGAAGGGTTCAGAGCCCGCGGGATCGGGCGGGCTTCTGGCCGAAGGGACTGGTGAGTATGCCTCATGAGGGGAATCCGGCGACCGGCCATGATGCGACCCGGAGGGAAGGAACCATGCGTTTCGTTCGATTCTTGCTCGCTCTCGTCCTGTTCGCGTCCCTGGCGTCCGCCTCGCCCGTCGACATGATGTCCACGGACGTCGTCGTGCCCGGAGCGGGTCGCATCGCGGGAGCCACGGGCTCCTTCTGGGTCACCGATCTCTGGGTGCGATCGCCCGGAGGCGGCACCGTGACCCTCGAATTCCACGCGATGGACAGCGGCTCGGCCCAGCCCGCGGCGACCGCGGTGATCCCGATGGCGACGTCCGTGGTGTTCCTCCCGGATGTCCTGCGCAACACCTTCGGGATCGACGCGGGGCTCGGCAACATCCGCCTCCTCTCGACGAGCCCGGCGAGCGCCACGATCCGCATCTACGACCTGGCGGGCGGAGGAGCGACCTACGGAATGTCCTTCATGGGAATGCCGTCGTCGATGGCCATGGGATCGTTTTCGGGAATGGCGGACGGCGACCGCAACCCGTACCGATACATGATCTCCGGGCTCCTCCCGCAGCCGACGGCTCGCGTCAACGTGATGGTCGTCGACACCAGCTCGTCACCGATCGCGGGAACGGTCGAAGTCCTCGATGCCGACGACTCGGATCCGGCATCCGGCACCCGGCAGTACCGTTTCTCGATCCAGCCCTACTCGTCGCATCAGTTCGTCGACGTCCTCGGCGGCGTCGAAAGCCGTTTTTCCGGCGGCTCCGGGCTCCAGGTGCGGATTCAGCTCGACGACGGATCGCCCGGGGCGATGATGGCGTTCGCGAGCGTGATGGACAACGTCTCGAACGACCCCTACGTCGTCGTGGGTTCCATGATGGACGGCTCGAGCTCGATGATGAACGGCGGAATGGGTCCTCACTGACCGCTCCCCGGGACGGCCGGGAAGGAGCGCGGCCGATTCGCGCCTGAAGAATGGTCGACCCGGGCGAGCGCCGCATCGTCCCGTGGCTCGACGCGGCGGGACCCCGCTCACATCTTCATGTCTCCGTGACCGGCGTGTTCCCCGCCGCTCGACCCGAAGCGCACGCGCAGGAATCCGTGGATGGACACCGGGTGCGACCCGTAGACGGCATTCAGGCGGTTCGTGAACCCGTAGATCGTCGCATCGAAGCCGAGCCCGGTTTCGGCTTCGGAAACCAGGCGCACGTCCCTCGTGAACCCCAGCGTCAGGGCCTGGACGGTCGTGCGGACGGGCGCGACGTCCTCCGGCCGCTGGCGCTTGTGGGTCAGCTCGTAGAGATCGCGATCGACGGATTCGACCCGCCCGTACGCGAAATTGGCGTCGGCGAATTTCCAGGTCCATTCCAGCGTGCTTCCCCATTCCGGACCCGAGGCGCCGAGGTTCCGCCCGGCGATGGCCGTCGCGGAAAAGAAGCCGCCCGGGAACGCCTTCTGCCAGCCGATCGACGCGGTCGAGCGGGTCTGGTTCCCCGGCTCGATCTTCTCGGGGTGCTCGAGGTGGCCGGAAGAGACCTGGAACGAAAGCTCGGGAGTCGGCCGGATCCAGAG
>DASTIQ010000296.1 GCA_035717485.1 Thermoanaerobaculia bacterium
GCTGCGCTTCCCCGTCCATCGGGGCCTCGCGGCCGCCTTCAATGCGGGCATCGCGCACGCGCTCGCGATGGGCGCCGACTGCATCGTCAACTTCGACGCGGACAACCAGTACGACGCGGCCGACCTGCCGCTCCTGACGGATCCGATCGTGCGCGGAGAGGCGGACGTCGTCGTCGGCGACCGCCGGCCGGACGCGCTCCCGCATTTCTCGCCGGGCAAGAAGCTCCTGCAGCGCGCCGGGTCGTGGGTCGTGCGCCAGGCATCGGGAACCGACGTCGCCGACGCGACCTCGGGATTCCGCGCGCTCTCGCGCGAGGCCGCGCGGTCGCTCAACGTCTTCTCGAAGATGACGTACACGCTGGAAACGCTGATCCAGGCCGGGTCGAAAGGGCTCCGTGTCGCGTCGATTCCGATCCGCGTCCGCCCGACGTACCGCCCGTCACGGATCGTCCGGTCGAACCTCCACTACGTGCTCGTCTCCGGGGCGAACATCCTGCGGATCACGGCCCTCTACAAGCCGCTCAAGGTCTTCTCGGGGGCGGCGGCCGTGCTCGTGGCCGCGGGCCTCGCGCTCGTCGCGCGTTTCTTCTGGTACTACTTCGGCCCGCGCCCCGGCGGCCACGTCCAGTCGCTCATCGTCGCGGCGATCCTGATCGTCGTCGGCGTGCAGACCTTCCTGATCGCTCTGCTGGCCGATCTCGTCTCCATCAACCGAACGCTGCTGGAACAACTGCAGGAGCGGCAGAGCCCGCCTCCCTCTCCGCCGAAAACGCTTCAATAGTTTCGCGTCAAACGGACGATTCGATCCCGCGCAAGAAAATCGGTGCGCGTGCATCATGACTTGGTGCGCTCCGGGGCGTACGGTGGATTCCGCGTTTCGACGAAGGAGTCCGGCCGGCGTCCGGGACCCGTCGCCGGCGGGCTCAAACATCATCGGTACCGGAAATGGAGGATCGAATGAAAAGGATATTGATGGGCCTGGCAGCGATGGCTGCGCTCGTCGTCACCCTCCCCGCCTGGGCGGGAAACGGCATCGACCTCAACGGCACCCACTACAACCTGAACATCGTCGGCGTGGAAAACCCGAAGAGCTCTACGATGAACGGTGCCGACGGACACACCATCTTCGTCGCACTCGGGTCGAAGGACTCGGCGCCGGTCGTGACCAAGATCTGGCTGACCCAAGGCGACTTCCAGGTCTGCGATGCGAACGGGTTCGACGCTGCCTACAACTGCGACGGAGTACAGATCGGCCGGACATTGAACGGCGCGGTGTTCCAGCTGCCGTGCGACACGGCGATCACCACGAACTACGGGTGCGACGATGGGTTCAAAACATCGTACTCAGTCTGGGGGCGCGCGCTCGGTCAGCCCGGAGGCAGCGCCGTCATCACGACCTGCGCCTACGACAAGTTCACGAACGAGGTGGTCTGCTCGACCGAAAACACTCTCAACGTCTTCTCGCGCGGCAGCGGAAAGCAGATCTTCCAGGATGTGACCAGCGAGCTCACGACTCTCCAGGACGTCTGCTTCAACATCTCGAGCACCGTCCAGGTGTGCGACAAGAGCGTGTCGCTCTTCAACGACGCCCTCGAGGACTATTTCTGGAAGTACGAGAACAAGGGGCTGCGTCTCGCCCAGATTCGGTTTTATCTGAACCCGAGCGAGTAGTGGTTTCTTTCTCCCCTTCCCCGGAGCGGGCCGCGAAGGCGGCCCGCTCCTTTCTTCTCTTCGGACGACATCCGAGGATCGCCCGATGCGGCGCCGGGGCGGTCCTCGCTTCCTTCGCCGCTCTCGTCTCGGCCGCTCCGAACGCGGTGGTTCGCGATTCCGTCCACGATTTCGGCCGAGTCCGGCTCGGCGCGAAAATCCTTCACTCGTTCCCGATCCACAACTCGGGGGACGCTCCGCTCGAGCTCACGGGGGCCCGTCTGTCGGATTCCGGAATGACCTGCCACATGCCCCCGCGCATTCCTCCGGCGGGAGACGGCGCGATCGACGTGGAGTGGTCGACGGGCAATGCCGTGGGGGCGCTCCGCGGACGGGTATCCCTGCGGACGAACGACCCGAGCCGTCCCGAGGTCCCTCTCGTCCTCGAGGGGAAGGTCTACGGGCCCCTCGACGTCGATCCCTTTCCCGCCGTGTTTCTGTCCGCCTTTCGCGATGAAGACGTCCGCCGGGAACTGACGTTCACCAGCAACCAATCGCGGCCCGTCGACCTGCGTCTGCTTCCCTCACCCGGATCGCATTACCGGGCGGGGCTCGAAACGGTCGAAGCGGGGAAGAAATGGCGCTTGACGGCGGGCGTCGAGTCAGGAACCGGCCCGGGCCGTTACGAGGAATCCCTCCGGCTCGAAAGCAGCGACCCGCAGATAGGCGCGGTGCGCATCCCGGTCCACCTCTTCATCAAGGCGGACCTCTACGCCAATCCCGATAGTTTCGACTTCGGCGACGTCCCTCTCGAGCGCGTCCGGAGGCAGCCCGGCGCTCTTGCGCTGCTGCGCCAGGCCGTCTTCCTGAAGAAGCGGCGCGGCGGATTTCACGTGCGGGCCGTCCGGTCGGACGTCGCCGCCCTCGACCTTGGCGCGACGCCCCCGACCGGCGAGAGCGGCTCTTTCGAGATCCTGGCGGGCCTGCGCGCGGACGCCCTGCACCCCGGCAGTCTCGACGGCACGGTCACGATCGAGACCGACGATCCCGGTTTCCCGGTGTTGACGATCCCGGTGCGCGGCCGGATCGTCGAAAAGTAGCGCGACCCGCGCCCTGGGACGCGCGGCCGGTCCTTCGCCGATTCTTCGGAGGGTTACGGGTGTGCCCGACCTCGGTTGCCAAGTCGACGAGGCGCGGCGAGGCGCGAGGCCGACGGAATGCGGGTCGGCCGCGGCGTACCGAGTCGTACTGGCGAATGTACGGCGAGGGCGGCGCGGCCGGAACGCGCCCGTCCGGCTCGATGCATCGCCGCGCCGGCTACTAGTACCACTTGCCCGGCGCGCGGTTCAGCACGGTCGCGTCCTCGAGCACGGCGAAGGCCTTTTCGGAATCGTCCGCGACCGAATACAGGATGCGATGCTCCTTCCGCACGACCCCGTCCGCGATCGCCCGCTCGAACTGGGCGAGCAGCGAATCGTAATAGCCCCGGACGTTCACGAAGACGATCGGCTTGCTGTGGATCCCGAGCTGCTTCCAGGTCAGCATCTCGAAGAACTCTTCCATCGTGCCGAACCCTCCCGGAAAGGCGACGAAGGCGTCGGCGTTCTTGAACATCTCCGACTTGCGGTCGTGCATCGTCTCGACGACCTTGAGCTCCGTCAGGCTGGGATGCGCGACCTCGCGGCCGACGAGCGCGCTCGGGATGACCCCGAGGACCGAGCCTCCTCCCGCGAGGGCGGCGTCCGCGAGGGCTCCCATCGGCCCGACCGAAGCGCCGCCGTACACGAGGCGCCATCCGCGGCGGGCGAGCCCCGCGCCGAACGCCTTCACTTCCTGGAACAGCCACGGGGCCGCCGCGGTGGAAGACGCGCAGTAGACGCAGACGGAACGGATCTCCATCAGGCCGCCGGGTGCCGGCTCCCCGGAGCCTCGAGGGGAAACCCTTCCGCGCAGAGGGGACAGCCGTTCTCCGGCCATCCCGGGGCCTCCACGGCGAGGAGCGAGCGCCAGGGAACCGCGAGGGCGTCGGGCGGCAACCCGCGGTCGACGATCGAGCCGGCCGCCACGACGCGCGCGCCCCGCTGCTCGACCGCGACGATCGTCTCGCGCGTCGACTTGCCGGTCGTGAACACGTCCTCGACGACGACCGCCCGCTCCCCTCTCGCGAACGAGAACCCGCGGCGCAGCTGCATCGTCCCGTCCTTCCGCTCGGTGAACACGGATCGCACCCCGAGGGCGCGGGCGGTTTCGTGGCCCACGATCACCCCGCCGAGCGCGGGTCCGACGACGACCGACGGCGCGAACGACCCGAGCAGGCCCCCGAGCGCGTCGCCGATCCGCCGGGCGCGTTCCGGCCACTGGAGGATGAGGGCGCACTGGAGATAACGGTCGCTGTGCAGTCCCGAGGAGAGGCGAAAGTGCCCCGAGAGAAGCGCTCCGGTCTCGTCGAACTCGTGACGCCAGTTCACCGGCGAGATGTTACACGAGGCCGGCGCGGATCATCCATCGAGCCGGACCGGCGCGCGCCGCCCGCGGCGCCGGGCGACATACGCCCCGGTACGCCTCGGGACGCCGCGGGCGGCCCGCATCCCGCCTCGCTCGCGTCTCGACGCGCTTCAGCGCCGACAGAGCCGAAATCGTGTAGTTTCCAAAAGGCATCGGTGGCTCATGGATCGCGATCGTCGACCGCGCGCCCTCCGGTGCGGTCATGACCGAGGCGCGGCCAGACGGGTTGGAAGACGGGTTCGGACGGCCCGGCCCGCGGGCGAGGCGTGCCGGGGCGTCCGTCGAGACCGCGGACGAGCCGCCCGGACCCGAGTGGTCCGCGCTCGTCTACTCGGGAAGTTTGTCGCGGGTGAGCCCGAAATGCTCCAGCTTCTTGTACAGGTTCGATCGCGGCGTCTGGATCGCTTCCGACGTTTTCGAGACGTTCCAGTTGTTCTCGCGGAGTTTGGCGATCAGGAATTCACGCTCCGTGAACTCCTTGAAATCGGCGAGGGTGGCGATCTTCGACCCCTGCTCGGCGAGATCGCGCGCGGAGAATCGTGCGTCGGGCGGCAGATCGGAGGCGCCGACCGTGTCGGTCTCGGTCATGATCAGGACCCGCTCGACGAGGTTCTTCAACTCGCGGACGTTTCCGGGCCACGTTCGCTTCGACAGGACCTCGATCGCCTCCGCGTCGAACTTCCGCGGCCGCGTGCCGTTGCGTTCCGCGTACAGCGCGGTGAAATGCTCGACGAGCGCCGGAACGTCCTCCGTCCGCTCGCGCAGCGGGGGAACGGCGATCGGGACCACGTTCAACCGGAAATAGAGATCCTCGCGGAATTTCCCCGCGCGGATCTCCCCGGTCAGGTCCTTGTTGGTCGCGGCGATCACCCGCACCCGGACGCGCTGCGTCTTCGACTGTCCGACCGGCTCGACTTCCCCCTCCTGCAGCACCCGCAGCACCTTCGCCTGCGCGCGGGCCGACATGTCGCCGATCTCGTCGAGGAAGATCGTTCCCCCGTCGGCCTCGACGAACTTCCCGATCTGGCGGCGCACCGCCCCCGTGAACGATCCCTTCTCGTGTCCGAAGAGCTCGGACTCGATCAGCTCCTCCGGGATCGCCGCGCAGTTGACCGTGACGAACGGCCCCGAAGCGAGCTTCGACAGGCGCTGGATCTCGCGCGCGATGAGCTCCTTTCCGGTACCGGACTCGCCGGTGATCAGGACGGTGGCGTCCGAGGGAGCCGCCCGGGCGACCTGTTCCCGCAGCCGCCGCACCGCCGGACTGACGCCGACGAAGACGTCTTCCATGGCGATGCGCTTCTTGAGGGAGACGTTCTCGCGCTCGAGCCGCCGGCGGGAGAGCGCGTTGGCGACGGAGATCAGCAGCCGTTCGCGCTGGAGCGGCTTCTCGAGGAAATCGATGGCTCCCCGTTTCGTGCAATCGACGGCCGTCGCGATGTCGCCGTGACCCGAGATCATGAGCACGGGAGGCGGCGACTCCATCTCCTGGATCCGGTCGAGCGCCTCCATGCCGTCCATCCCCGGCATCTTGATGTCGAGGAGGACCGCGTCGGGCCGGCGGGCTTCGAGCTCCGCCAGCCCCGACGCGGCGTCCCGGGCCGACGCGGTTTCGTACCCGTCGTACTCCAGGATCATCCGGATCGCGTCGCGCACCGACGCGTCGTCGTCGATGATCAGGACCCGGGGCACGGACTACCTACTCGCCGACCTTGACGATCGCGAAGAACGACACGGGGCGGGGCCGGAAGCGGCGGACGTAGAAGCGGAGGTAGTCCCCCTTCTTCGCGTCGCGCACGATTTTCGAGAGCTCGGCGGCCGTCCCGACCTTGCGCCCGTTCACCTCGGTGATCACGTCGCCTTCCGCGAGACCCGCATCGGCCGCCGCGGAGACCTCCGAAACCCCCGTCACGAGGACGCCGGTGACCGCCGGGTCGATCCGGTAGTACTGGCGCGCCTGCCCCGTCAGGTCCTGGACCGAAAGGCCGATCTTCTCCCGCGATCCGTCCTTCTCCTTGTCGGGCGCCGCCGAATTCTCCGCGGTCTCGCCGTGGCGCTCGCCGAGGTCGACGGTGACGGTCCGGCTCTTCCCCTCGCGGAGCAGCGTCAGGCGGACCTTCGAGCCGGGCGCCTTCGCCGAAACGTAGCCGATGAGATCCTGGGTGTCCTTCACCTCGCGGTCGTCCACGCGCACGATCACGTCGCCGTGGAGCACGCCCGCCTTCTCGGCGGGAGAGTCGCTCTCGACGGACTCCACGAGGGCGCCGTTCAGCGTCGTGAGGCCGAACGCCCGCATGTTGTCTTCGTCGATGTTCCGGATGTTGACGCCGAGGAACCCGCGGGTCACCTTCCCGCGCGTCTTGAGCTGTTCGAGGATCGCCTTCGCCGTGTTGATCGGCACGGCGAAGCCGATGTTCTGGGCGGGACGGTAGATCGCCGTGTTGATGCCGATGACCTGCCCGTCGACGTCGATCAGCGGTCCGCCGGAGTTCCCGAAGTTGATCGCGGCGTCCGTCTGGATGAAATTCTCGAAGGAGTTCGCGTTCGGATCGAGCGTCAGGTTGCGGCGCCCTTTCGCGGACACGACGCCGACGGTGACCGTCTTGTCGAACGCCCAGGGATCGCCGATCGCCATCACCCAGTCGCCGACGCGCAGCCGGTCGGAGTCGCCGAGATTGATCGCCGTGAGCTTCTCCTTCGCGTCGATCTTCAGCAGAGCGATGTCGGTCGCGGGATCCGTGCCGACGACCTTCGCCTTGTAGGTGTGCTGGTCGCCCACCTTGACCTCGATCTTCTGGCCGTTTTCCACGACGTGGTTGTTGGTGAGGATGTAGCCGTCCTCGGAAATGATGAAGCCGGATCCGCCCGCTTCTTCCTTGTGCTCCTGCTGGTCGTCCCCCTGGCCCGGGTGGGGGAACCCGAAGAAGAACTGGAACGGGTCGCCGCCGCCCCCCCCGTCGCCGTCGCCGCCGAAGCCCTGCGCGCCCATCCGGCGCGGCCCCTTGACGATGTCGGTCGAGGTGATCGAAACGACCGACGGAAGCGCTTCGGACGCGATGTCGGCGAACGACGGGAGCGTCATCGACGTGGGGTGGCCGGTCGCCCCGTGGGTCACGTGCTGCGCCGACGTGACCGGCGTCCAGTTGGTCGAGCTCGCGAGGACGACGCCGAAGATCACGGCGCCCGCGATCAGCGCGAAAAACGAAAGCTGCCGTTTGGCCATCGAATTCATGGGTATGTCCTTCTCCTCATAACAGTCTGGACGATTCGCGCCGATTTCTCTCGCGGCGGGCCGATCGTCCCATTGCGGCAAGAGCAACGCCGGTGCCACGGTAAATTATTCCAAAGACACGGAGTCTGCGGGCCGAAAGCGCCAAAAAGTCGCGCGCCGGAGGGATTCGCCGAGCTCCTTCCGGTCAATGCGGCGCGCGCCGCCGCCCGCCTCGCGTCCGGGAGCCCGCCGCCCGGGCGGGGGAGCCTCGACGGGAGGCTCACCGGCCCGGAAGCTCCGGAGGCTTCTCGCCGGCGCGGTAATGGAGGTACAGGAACGTGATCGTCACGCCTTCGCGCGATTCGTTCAGCTCCTTCGGAAGCGGGCGGAAAGGCGCCGCCTCCGAAATCCCGAGAAAGGCCGCATGGTCGTAAGGCGGAATGTTCGAGGTCCGGGTCACCGTCTCTCCCTCGACGGTCCCGTCCGCGCGGATGTAGAACCGGATCGAGAGCTTCCCGTCCGGCCCGAGCTCGGCGAGCTTCGGGATGCGCTCGTACCAGTGGATCTTGATCTTCCGGAGCATTTCCTCGGCGTAGTCCCCCCAGTCGTACCACTGCGTGTCGAAGGAGATCGGTCCGTAGTCGACGAACCCTCCCCCCTCGTTCGCCTTCGGCGCGCCGCCGAGGCCGCTCACGCCTCCCGTCGCGTTCCGGATCGCTTCGTTCAGGCTCGGAACCCGGCCCTGCGCGCCCGGCTGCCCGTGTTCGGACCCGGGAGGCGTCCGGGGCTGCGCGAACCCGCTCTCCGCCTGGGGCTGCGCCGGCGTCGACGCGCTTCCCTTGGGCGCGGGGGGAGCGGCGGGCGCGGCGCCGCCCGCCGGCGCGGTCGGTCGCGGCGCCGGTCGGGACCGTGCTCCGGGCTCCAGCCCTTCCATGCCGCCCTGACGCGCGACGAACGGCGTCTCGGCTTTCGGCCGGTTCCGGTCTCCGCCGCCGGCCCGCCGGTTCTTGTCGGAGAGCGGAGCATTCGGGCGTGCCTCGCGCCGCGACGGCCCGGGCGCTTCGGTG
>DASTIQ010000297.1 GCA_035717485.1 Thermoanaerobaculia bacterium
TTCTCGAATTCGCGCGGGGAGGGCTTCGAGAACGCGCTCGCCGAGATGGTCGCGCGCGACCTCGGCCGGCCGCTCGTGTACTTCTGGTGGCCGCAGCGCCGAGGTTTCGCCCGGCAGACCCTCCGGAGCGGGCGATGCGACCTGGTCATGGGCGTCCCGTCCTCGTACGCGCTCGCGCTGACGACCGCCCCCTACTACCGCTCCACGTACGTCTTCGTGACGAGGCGCGACCGGAGTCTCGGCATTCGTTCCTTCGACGATCCGCGGCTGGCGAGGCTCCGGATCGGCGTCCACGTCGTGGGGGGGGCCGATTCCGGAATGCCGCCGGGTCTCGCGCTCGCCGAACGCGGCATCGTGAGAAACGTGGTCGGCTATTCGCTGCTCGGCGACTACGCGAAACCGAATCCTCCGGCGGAGCTGATCGATGCGGTCTCCCGCGGAGACGTGGACGTGGCGATCGCCTGGGGGCCGCTCGCCGGGTATTTCGCGAAGCGGTCGGCCGTTGCGCTCGAGATCGTTCCGGTCTCGCCGGCGATCGATCTTCCGTTCCGGCCGTACGTCTTCGACATCGCGATGGCGGTCGACCGCGGCAACACGCCGCTTCGCGACGAGATCGACGCCTTCATCGAGCGGCGGCGCGACGGGATCCGGCGCGTTCTCGAGAGCTATGGGGTGCCGCTCGTCGAGTGAGCGGCCGATGAGGGGCTGATCATGGAGAAGCGAATCGGGGTCGTCGGCGGGCTGGCACTGGTTCTCGCCGCCGCCGCATGCCAGGCGAAACACGACCAGACCGCGAAGGCCGGCGCGGTGCCCGCGATCTGGATGCCGATCGGGCCGGTGCCCGGCCCCGGAGTCGCGGGGCCGGGGCCGGCGAACCCGTACGCCGGGGACGCGGCGGCGGCGATGGACGGCCGCCACCTCTTCGACCGGTACAACTGTTCGGGCTGTCACGGGACGCATGGGGGCGGCGGGATGGGGCCGAGCCTGCGCGACGAGCGGTGGATCTACGGGAACAAGGACGCGAACATCTTCAGCAGCATCGCCGAGGGTCGCGCGCACGGCATGCCCTCCTGGGGCGTGAGGATCCCGGACGACCAGGTGTGGAGGCTCGTCGCGTACATCCGGTCCCTTCGGACGCCGAACGAGCCGGACCCTCCGAGGTGACCGTCCCGGCCCGTTCCGCGGAAGCCCCGCCCGTCCCGCGGCGCATTCCGGCGCTGTCGGACTGGCTCGCGCTTTCGAAGGCCCGGATCGTCGCGATGGTGCTCGTCACCGCGGCCGCCGGATACGGCGCCGCGGCGCCTCGCTTCCGCGCCGGGGTCTTCGCGGCGATGCTCGCCGGCACCGCGCTCCTGGCCGCCGGAACGAACGCCTTCAACGAGCTCGTCGAGCGCGACCGGGACGCGAGGATGGCGCGGACCCGCCGCCGCCCGATTCCCGCGGGCCGGATCTCCCCGGCGGCCGCGGGCGCATTCGCGGGTGCCGCCGCCGCGGCGGGCGCCGTCGTGCTCGCCGTCTTCGTTCATCCGCTCGCGGCCGCCCTCGGCCTCTTCACTCTCGCCTCGTACGTTCTCGCCTACACGCCGCTCAAGCGCACGACGACCGCATGCACGATCGTCGGCGCCGTTCCGGGGGCGATTCCTCCGCTGATCGGCTGGACCGCCGCGACGGGAGGGATCCACGCGGGAGGCGCGCTGCTGTTCGCGATCCTCTTCTTCTGGCAGATGCCGCACTTCCTCGCGCTGAGCTGGATTCACCGCCGCGATTACGCCGCGGCGGGATTTTCGATGACGTCGGTCCGCGACGCGTCCGGCGCCGCCGTCTCCTTCGATGCGCTCCTCCACACCGGCGCTCTGCTCGCCGTGACGGCCGCGGCGACGCTCCTCTCGGGCGGTTCGCGGTGGCCGTTCGCGATCGCGGCCGTCGCGGGATCGGCGCTTCTCGGCGCCGCGATCCGCTTCCGGGCCTCGCGCACACCGGCGCGCGCCCGCGCGCTTTTCGCGGCCTCGAACGCATTCCTTCCCGCGGCGATGGCGGCGATCGTCCTTTCCGGGCTCCCGCCGTTCTGAACACGGTCCGCCGGAAGCGCGAAACCTTTATCGTTTCTGTTCCGTCTCACGAAGCAGAGGAGGAGAACGCGCTGCGCAACTGCGTAAATGCGGTACGCCGATGACCGGATGTGGGACCCGGCGATTTCGGATCCGGACGGTTCGACCCGGATCGGCCACGCGAAATCGTTGCGCCGCGCGCGCGCCGCGCGTGGCACGGATTCTGCGATGTCGCGGGAGCGGCCCCGGCAAGAATGCGATAGCGACGCACAGAGCGTTCGAGGATGATCGATGTCGATGCGAAATGCGGAAACTTTTCCCTACCCGAAACGTATCAACGAAAGAAGCGGAGTCTTCGCCGATGAACAAGGCCCAAGACCGTCCGACCCGAACGACATGTCCTCCCAGCCTCGCCGCATGACGGACGACGACGGTCGTTCGGGGCAGTGGGGCGGCCGGCCCGTCACCCACCTCGAAGGATGGTCGCGCGTGACGATCGTGCTCATGAACCGGCAGATCGTCTATCTGGACCGGCTCTCGGCCGACATCCGCGCGCGCACGGGGGCGGTCGTCAAGCGGACCGAGATCATCCGCGCTCTGATCGACAGCCTCGCCGAGTCCGCGGTGGATCTCACGACGGTTCAGACCGAGGCGGATCTCCGGCGCCTCCTTCGCCGGTCCGAGACGACCCAGACGGCGGACGTCCCCTCGGGCGAGTAGCGTTCGTCCTCACTTCCCCGGAGGAGATCGCCGGCGGAGGGCTCGCCCGGCGCCAGGACGCACCGGTCGTTTTCCGGACGGACGACCCGGCTTCGACGAATCCCCCGGATGTCCCCCGGAAGACGCGCGAGACCCGGCCGTCGGCAGGCTTCGGAAGGGCTCTTCGCGCCGCCGGCCGCCCGGAGATCCGGAACGGTTCCGGAATCGCCGCCGCTCGCGAGAGCGGACGCCGACGACTCGAGGCATCCGCTTCGTCCCGGTTCGCGTTCGAGGGCGGCCGCGCGTGACATGAAAATACCCGCCGGCCTTGCGG
>DASTIQ010000298.1 GCA_035717485.1 Thermoanaerobaculia bacterium
CGTCCGCAGCCGGTCATAGACTCCTCGTGAAATTTTTCACGCACTCGGAATGGCGTGAAGAAAAACGAGCGGAGAGCGCGTGGCGTCGTCCTTCATTCCGATTCTGGTGCTCATGGTCTTCGCGGCGCTCCTGGCCGCCGCGCTGCTGGCGCTCTCCGCGGTCCTCGGCCGGCACGTCCGGACCCGCCGCAAGCTCTCGACGTACGAGTGCGGCATGCCGCTCCTCGACTCGTCGAGGAAGCGCATCTCCGTCAAGTATTCGGTCGTCGCCATGGTCTTCATCCTCTTCGACGTCGAAATCGCGTTCCTCTATCCCTGGACCGTGATCTTCCGAAGCTACGGGTGGGGAATGTTCCTGGAGATGATCCTGTTCCTCGCCACGCTCGCGGTCGGCTACGCCTACATCTGGAAAAAGGGAGCGCTCGACTGGTGAAGAAGCTGCGCTACGCGTCGCGCGAGAGCGGCGCGCCGTTCGCCTTCACCGACGACGAGAGCCGGGAGATCGACACCCTCCTCTCCCGCTACCCCACGAAGCAGGCCGCGCTCCTCCCGGTCCTCTGGATCGTCCAGGGGCGGCTCGGCTGGGTTCCGCGCGAGGCCGTGGGGGTCGTCGCGGAGCGTCTCGGCCTGTCGACGGCGTTCGTCGACGGCGTCCTCACCTTCTACACGATGTACAACCTCGACCCGGTCGGGAAATACGATCTCCAGTTCTGCACCTCCATCTCCTGCCACCTGAACGGCGCCGACGAGCTCCTCGAGCACTGCCAGAGGAGACTCGGCGTGCACGTCGGCGAGACGACGCCGGACGGGAAGTTCACGATCACCGAGGTCGAATGCATCGCGGGATGCGATCGCGCGCCCTCGATGCAGGTCAACGACCGGTACCACGAGCCGATGAGCCCCGAGAAGCTCGACGCGCTGCTGGCCGAGCTCGGGAAGGGAGCCTGACCTTGGCGTACGAAAAGGTCCTGCTCGCCCGGGTCGGGAAGGAAAACTCCCGCGCGATCGACGGGTACGTGAAGGACGGCGGCTACGCGGCGTGGGAGAAGGTCCTGCGCGAGAAGCCGGAGCCCGCGTCCATCTCCGAGACGGTCAAGAAATCGGGGCTGAGGGGCCGCGGGGGCGCCGGATTCCCGACCGGGGTCAAGTGGACGTTCATTCCGAAGGACACGAAGGGGAAGCCGATCTACCTCGTCCTGAACGCCGACGAGTCGGAGCCCGGCACGTTCAAGGACCGGCTCCTCATCGAGAGCGATCCGCACCTCGTCCTCGAGGGGATGATGATCTCGGCGTATGCGATCGGCTGCCGCCGCGCGTACATCTACATTCGCGGCGAATTCTGGGACGGCGCGCGGATCCTCTCCGAGGCGATCCGCGAGGCCTACGGGAAGGGCTACCTCGGGGAGAACGTCAAGGGCTCCGGCGTGGGCCTCGACATCGTCGTCCACCGCGGCGCCGGCGCGTACATCTGCGGCGAGGAAACCGCGCTCCTCGAGTCCCTCGAAGGCAAGCGCGGGCAGCCGCGGGTCAAGCCGCCGTTCCCCGCGGTCTCGGGCGCGTTCGCCTGCCCCACGATCGTCAACAACGTCGAGACGATCGCGTGCGTCCCGCTCATCATGAATCGGGGCGCGGAGTGGTTCGCCGGCATCGGGCGGAACGAGAAGAACACGGGGCCGAAGCTGTACTGTCTTTCCGGGCACGTGAACCGTCCCGGCGTGTACGAGGCGCCGATGGGCCTCCCGCTCGAGGAGCTCATCTTCGGCGACGACTACGGGCGCGGGATGCGCGGCGGCCGGCGCGTGAAGGCCGTGATCCCGGGAGGCGCGTCCGCGCCGATGCTCACCGAGGCGGAGATCAAGGACTGCCCGCTCGATTTCGACGGCGTCGCGGCGAAGGGCTCGATGCTCGGCTCCGCGGCGATCGTCGTGATGAACGAGGACACCTGCATCGTTCGCGCCGCGAAGAACCTCGCGAAGTTCTTCGCGCACGAGTCGTGCGGCCAGTGCACGCCGTGCCGCGAGGGTTGCCCGTGGCTGCTGAAGGTCCTGGGCCGGATCGAGGGAGGCGA
>DASTIQ010000299.1 GCA_035717485.1 Thermoanaerobaculia bacterium
GTTCGCGATCCGAGCTGCGCGAGCGTCGCGAACGCGACGGCTAGTGAGGGATGCCGAAGATGAAATACACGAGGCACATTCCGGCGAGCACCCATCCTCCGGCCGGCACCTGGCGAACCCTTCCCGCGCCGAGCTTCAGCAGCGGATGGACGACGAGCGCGGCCGTCAGCCCGTTGGCGATGTTGTACGTGAAGATCATCACCGCGATCGCGGTGAACGCCGGAACGATCTCCGTGAAATCCGCGTAGTCGATCTTCGCCGCCGACGCGGTCATCAGGAGGCCGACGGCGACGAGCGCGGGCCCGTAGGCGAACCGCAGCTCCTGGAGCGGAACGAGGAGGGGGAGAAAGAAGAGCGACGCCGCGAACAGGACCGCGGTCGTGATCGACGCCAGGCCCGTCCGCGCGCCCTCCCGGATCCCGGCCGCCGACTCGATGAACGCGCCGGACGTCGAGGTGCCCAGCAGCGAGCTCGCCACGCACGCCGCGGCGTCGACCATCATCGGCTTCTCGATTTCCGGGAAATTCCCGTCCCGGTCCAGCATCTCCCCCGCGGCGCCCACGCCGACGAGCGTTCCGAGCGTGTCGAGGAACGACATCAGGAACAGCGTGAGCAGGATCGGCAGGAAGGAAAGGCGCAGCACGCCGGCGACGTCGAGCTTCCCGGCGATCTCCGCGAGGCTCGCGATCGCGCCGCCCGGCCACTCCGCGATCGCCCCGGGCGCCGGCGCGTAGCCGAGCGCGATCCCCGCCGCCGCGGCCGCGGCGATTCCGATCAGGATCGCGCCGCGGATCCGCCGCGCGAGAAGAACGGAGATCAGCAGGAAGCCGCCGACGGCGAGCAGCGCGCGCGGCTCGCGGAGATTTCCGATCTTGACCGGGACGTCCGGGTTCCGGAGCGTCCCCGCGGGGCCGGAAAGCGCCGCGGCCGGCATCCCGGAAACGAAGCTCGTCACGATCCCCGTTTCGTACAGGCCGATGAACGCGAGGAAGAGCCCGATTCCGACCGCGAACGCGTGCTTGAGCGAGGCCGACACCGCCCGCGCGAGCCACGAACGGATCCGGAGCAGCGTGATCGCCGCGAACGCGAGCCCGCTCACGAAGACGGCGCCGAGCCTCTGCTGCCAGGAAATCCCCAGGGCGGTCAGGCCGAACGCGACGAACGCGTTCTCCCCCATGTAGGGGGCCACCGCGATCGGGAGGTTCGCGTACAGGCCCATGGCGAGGCATCCGAAGACGGCGGCCAGGATCGTCGCGACGGTGCTCGGCCCCCGCGGGATCCCGGCGAAGGCGAGGATCGCCGGATTGACGACGACGATGTACGCCATCGTGACGAAGGTCGTGGCCCCGCCGAGGATCTCGCGGCGAAGAGTCGTTCCGCGCTCGGCGACGCGGAAGAACCGGACGAGGCTCATCGCCGCGCCGCGGGGACCGCTGCCGCCCGTCGGCGCCGTGGCGGCCCCGACTCCGCGGTCACCGGGGGACCGGAATCGCCGTCGGGCCCTCCCAGTCCCTCGGGAGGACCTCGAAATTCAGGAGAACGATCGGCCGATCTCCGTCGTTGCGCGCCGTGTGGGTCATGTCTCCGGACTCGAAGAAACAGTCGCCGCTCCGGAACACCGACGTCTGCCCCGATTCGACGTACGTCAGCTCGCCGGACTGGACGCACCGGATTCCCGGCCCCGCATGGTGGTGATCTCCGATGAACCCCCCGGGACGGTACGTCACCTCGGAGACGCGGAGCTTGTACCTGCCGTTCAGCTCCGCCAGGGGCCCCGCCGCGACGTGCTCGAGTTTCGTCACGACCGTCTGGCCCCGCTTCTCGACGGCCGGCGGCTCGGCCGCCGCCAGGAAGGGAACCGTGAGGAACATCCCGATGAGTCGTGTCCCGGTCATCGCGCCCTCCTCCCGTTGTCTATCTCGGTCGCATCAGCGGAAACAGGATGACGTCCCGGATCGAGCTCCGATCCGTGAACAGCATGGTCACCCGATCCACGCCGATCCCCTCGCCCGCCGTCGGCGGCATTCCGTATTCCAGCGCCTCGACGTAGTCGTGGTCGTACGGCATCGCCTCGAGATCGCCGCCCGCCTTCGCCTCCATCTGCTCGCGGAAGCGCCGCGCCTGCTCGTCGGGATCGTTCAGCTCGGAAAAGCCGTTCGCGATCTCCATTCCGCCCGCGTACAGCTCGAACCGCTCGACCCACTCGGGCGCGTCGGGGCGCTGCTTCGAAAGCGGCGAGATCTCGGTCGGGAACTCGTGGATGAACGTGGGCTGCACGAGGTGGTCTTCGGCGACCGCCTCGAAGATTTCGGCCAGGAGCTTCCCCTTCTGCCCGCGGAACCGGTTCGGGCGCTCGGTGCCGATCCGCTGCGCGGCGGCGAGGAGCGCGTCGGCCGTTTCGAGCTCCCGCTCCCCGACGGGACCTTTCGGATGGTTCCTCGAGAACGCGAGGACCGCCTCCCGCATCGTGTACCGCGCGAACGGCGCCTTCCAGGAGATCGTCTCCCCGCTCCACGGCGTCTCCTCGGAGCCGGTCACCACGACCGCCATCTCCGAGAAGAGCTCCTCGGTGAGCGCCATCAGCGTCTCCGCGCGGGCGTAGGCCTGGTAGAACTCGAGCATCGTGAACTCGGGGTTGTGCCGCGTCGAGATCCCCTCGTTCCGGAAGTTCCGGTTGATCTCGTAGACCCGCGGAATCCCGCCGACGACGAGGCGCTTGAGGTACAGCTCGGGCGCGATCCGGAGGTAGAGCTCCATGTCGAGCGCGTTGTGCCGCGTGACGAACGGCCGCGCGGCGGCCCCGCCGGCGATCGGCTGCATCATCGGCGTCTCGACCTCGAGATAGCCGCGCGCGTCCAGGAACCGCCGGAGGAACGACACGATCTTCGCCCGCCGCTCGAAGACGCCGCGGGAATCGGGGTTCACGACGAGATCCACGTACCGGCGGCGGTAACGCTCCTCCAGGTTCTGCAGCCCGTGCCACTTGTCCGGAAGCGGGCGGAGCCCCTTGGCGAGGAACGAGAGCTTCTCCGCCTTGATCGAAAGTTCTCCGGCGCGCGTGCGGAAGACCGGCCCCTCGACGCCGATCCAGTCTCCGAGGTCGAGGAGCTGGTAGAGGGCGAACCCTTCGTCTCCCACGACGTCGCGCTTGACGTAGATCTGGATCTTCGACGAGCCGTCCCAGAGGTCGAGGAACCCGGCCTTGCCGGCGGTCCGGAGCGCGCGCACCCGGCCCGCCGTCGCGACCCGGTCCGGATGCGCCTCCAGGTGCGGGCCGTCGTGCGATTCGTGCTCGGCGACGACGGCCGAAACCGATCGGCTCTCGGGGAAGAAATTCGGGTACGGGCGATGGCCCAGCGCGCAGATCGCCTCGAGATTCTTCCGCCGGTTCCGGATCAGCTCGCCTTCTCCGGTGTCCGGAGGCGGGGTTTCGTCGTTCATCGGGCTCCCGTTCTGAAAGAGCGGCTATTCTAACCGTCGTCCGCCGAAGCGGTTCCGCCGGGTTCTCCGCGCCTCGCCATGCCCGATGATGCGAACGAATCATTGAGCGCAAGCGGATTGCGGCCAGAATGACCCGTCGATATACTCGACCGGTTTGAGGAAAAAGCGCGTTTTTCCCGCCGCAAGGCTTGAAAAAGGAGACTCATGTCGAGCGTCGTAACCCGCGAGAGCCTCGTTCCCGCCGCCCGTCCCGATCAGCCGATCGTGAACGACTTCTCGATCCAGGTGGCCACCGCCAACGGGTCCGGATCGCAGTCGTCGAACACGATCCTGATGCGGACGATCCATCAGATGGGGATCCCGGTTTCCGGGAAGAACCTGTTCCCCTCGAACATCCAGGGCCTCCCGACCTGGTTCACGATCCGCGCGTCGAAGCAGGGCTACGTCGCCCGCCGCCGCGACGTGCAGGTCCTCGTGTGCATGAACCCCGAAACGGCCCACGAGGACGTCCGGACGGTCGCGCCGGGGGCGGCCGTCGTCTACGAGGAGTCGCTGAAGCTCGACGCGCTCCGCAAGGACCTGCTCTTCTACCCGGTGCCGTTCTCGAAGCTGGTCCTCGACCTCTGCTCCGACGGGAAGCTCCGGCGGCTCGTCGTGAACATGATCTACGTCGGGGTGCTCGGGTGGCTGCTCGGCCTCGATCCGGCCGAAATCGCGGAGGCGACCGGGAAGCAGTTCAAGGGGAAAGCCAAGGCGGTGGATCTGAACGTCGGCGCGATCTACGGCGGATGGAAGTGGGCGGCCGAGAACCTCCAGAAGCGAGATCCCTTCTGGCTCGAGCGCATGGACCAGACGAAGGGGAAGATCATCCTCGACGGCAACGCCGCGGCCGCGATCGGCTGCATGTTCGCGGGCGTGACGTGCGTCACCTGGTACCCGATCACCCCGTCCTCCTCGCTCGTCGAATCGCTCATCGACTACATGAAGGAGCACCGCCTCGATCCGGAGACCGGGAAGGCCACCTTCGCGATCGTCCAGGCCGAGGACGAGCTCGCAGCGGTCGGCATGGTGCTCGGGTCCGCCTGGGCGGGCGCCCGGGCGATGACCGCGACCTCGGGGCCGGGAATCTCGCTCATGAGCGAATTCGTCGGGCTCGGCTACTACGCCGAGATTCCCGCGGTCATCTTCGACATCCAGCGGGTGGGCCCCTCGACGGGCCTCCCGACCCGGACGATGCAGGGAGACATCCTCTCGACCTATTACCTCTCCCACGGCGACAAGAGCCACGTTCTCCTCTTCCCCGCGTCGATGACCGAGTGCTACTCGATGGCGATCGACGCGTTCGATCTCGCGGAGAGGCTGCAGACGCCGGTCTTCGTGATGAGCGATCTCGACCTCGGGATGAACAACTGGGTGAGCGAACCGTTCCCGTACCCCGACAGGCCGATCGACCGCGGGAAGGTCCTCGACGCCGCGGCGGTCGCCGAGCGCGGCGGGTTCGCCCGCTACCGCGACGTCGACGGCGACGGCATCCCCTACCGGACGCTTCCCGGAACGAACCATCCCCTCGCGGCCTATTTCACCCGCGGCTCGGGGCACACCGACCGCGCGACCTACTCCGAACGCCCCGAGGACTACGTCGCGACCATGGACCGGCTTGCGCGCAAGCACGACACGGCGCGGTCCCTCGTTCCGGCCCCCGAGATCTTCGGCGACGGGAAGTCCCCGCTCGGAATCCTCGCGTTCGGCTCGTCGCACTACGGCGTGATCGAGGCCCGCGACATCCTGAAGGCCGGGGGCATCGACGCCGACTACCTGCGGCTCCGCGCCCTCCCCTTCCCGGCCGAGGTTCTCGACTGGGTCCGCGCGCACGAGCGCGTCTACGTCGTCGAGCAGAACCGCGACGCGCAGATGAAGAGTCTCCTCACGATCGAGCTCGCGGGCGAGTCCGGCCGCCTGCGCTCGATCCTCCACTACAACGGATTGCCGCTCGACGCGCAGACCGTCGTCGAGGGCGTCGAGCTCGGAGAGGTGAAGCTGTGAGCAGCGTGACGGAACCGAAAGCGCCCGCGACGAACCGGATCGGCCTGACGATCAAGGAGTACGGCGGGCTGAAGTCGACGCTCTGCGTCGGCTGCGGGCACGACGTGATCACGAAGCAGATCACGCAGGCGTTCTACGACATGGGCATCGAGCCGCACCGGGTCGCGAAGCTCTCCGGGATCGGCTGCTCCTCGAAGACCACGGCGTATTTCGTCGAGCGCGGCCACGGATTCAACGCGGTTCACGGGCGCATGCCCGCGGTCGGCTCGGGCGTGATGCTCGCCAACCGGTCGCTCATCTCGATCGGCGTCTCGGGGGACGGGGATACGGCCTCGATCGGCGCCGGCCAGTTCGTCCACCTGCTCCGCCGCAACATCCCGATGATCTACGTCGTCGAGAACAACGGCGTGTACGGGCTGACGAAGGGACAGTTCTCGGCGACGGCGGACCTCGGCTCGAAGCTGAAGAACGGCGTCATCAACGACCTTCCCGCGATCGACCTCTGCGGCCTCGCGATCGAGCTCGGCTGTTCGTTCGTCGCCCGATCGTTCTCCGGCGACATGAAACAGCTCGTCGCGCTCCTGAAGGCCGCGATCGCGCACCGCGGGACGAGCCTTCTCGACGTCATCTCGCCGTGCGTCACGTTCAACAACCACGAGGGCTCGACGAAGTCCTACAAGTGGTCGAAGGACCACGAGGAGCCGATCCAGGAGATCGGGTTTGTCCCCTATTTCGAGGACGTCACGATCGAGCAGAAGCCCGGCGAGGTGCAGGACGTCCAGATGCACGACGGGTCGAAGCTCCGGCTGAAGGCGCTGCGCGCCGACTACGACCCGACCGACAAGCGCAAGGCGACGGATCTCCTGACCGAGGCGCGCGACAAGCAGGAGTTCCTGACCGGGCTGATCTACATCAACGAGAAGACGCCCGACTTCCTGACGCAGCTCCACATGGTGGACGAGCCGCTCGCCACCCTCCCCGAGTCGAAGACCCGTCCCCCGAAGTCGGCGCTCGACGCGATCATGCAGGAGCTCGCGTAGGCGTCCGGCCGTCCCTCCCGGGAAACGAAAGGCCCGGTCATCCCGGGCCTTTTTCTTTGCCCCCGAACGGCGCCCTCAGAGCGTTGCGAGGATCGTCTTCGGGTGGCTCTTCGGATCGACCTGCGGGTAGGACTGCGCGATCCGGCCGTCGGGTCCGATCACGTACGTGATCCGCTTCGCGAATCCCGCCTGGGGGGAATCGGCGGCGCCGTACGTCATGCCGATCTTCCGGTCCATGTCGCACAGGAGCGGGAACGGATAGTCGAACTTCTTCGCGAACGCGTCGTTCTCCGCCGGCGTGTCGAAGGAGATCCCCCAGATCTCGGCGTTCTTCTTCTGGAACTCGGGATAGAGGTCGCGGAACCCGCAACCCTCGAGGGTTCAACCGGGGGTGTCGGCCTTGGGATAGAACCAGAGCACGATCGTCTTCCCGCGCTGGTCCGACAGCGTGACGGTTTCGCCCCGATGGGTCTTCACCGTGAAATCCGGGGCCGAGTCGCCCACGTTCAGCATCTTCGTCTCCCCTTTCTTCCGGAGCAGGTCGCGGATCGCGAGCCGGAAGACCCTAAGCGTCTGAGCCGGGTTCATGGTCCTCCGGACGATTCCAGTTCTCGAACATCTCGCGCCCGCCCCAGCGCCCCCAGAAACTCTCGTCCCGGAGGGCTCCCGGGCATTGTGCCACAACCTCCCGAATCGCGAGCCGCCCCGCTTCGATCCGCCGATCCAGTTCCGGAAGGAGAGAGGGCGCGTAGGCGGCGCAGAGTCCCTGGATCCTTCCCTCCGCCGCCGGAGCGACGCAGGCGGCGCCGTTTTCGACCAGCTCGCGCGCGAGCGCGGCCGCGAGCCCGGGCGGAAATCGCGGCAGGTCCACGGCGAGAACGAAGATCGGACGGCGGATCTCGGCGAGCGCCGCCCGGATTCCGAAGATCGGCGCGGAGCCGGACTCCCGATCCACGATCACCCGCAGGCCGCGCCTCGAGAACGGCTCCGCTTCCTTGGCGGAGACGACGACTTCCGCGAACGCCTCGGCGAGCCGCTCCGACTGGCGAAGAACCAGCGGCCGACCCTCCCGTTCGATCCACGCCTTGTCGCGCCCCATGCGGCGCGACCGGCCTCCCGCGAGGATCACCCCGGTGACGCCCGGGACCTTCAGTGGAGAGACTTCAGGTATGCCACGACGGCGCGTGCGTCATCGGCCGTCATGTGGAATTGCTGCATCGGCGGACGAGGCGGCGTTCCGCCCCGGGTGATCCCCTCCGTCAGGAGGCGGACGCCTTCCGCCTCGGTGTATCCGATCATTCCGCGGATGTTCGGCGCCTGATAGGCCCACGGGTGCCCCGGATAGGGCGAGTTGAACGGAACGCGCGCTCCCGTGAGGAGCTTCGTTTCGAGGAGATTTCCGTTCTCGTCGCGCGGTGAATGGCACTGGACGCACAACGCCACGTCGTGAACGAGATATCGGCCCCGTTCGAGGACGGCGTCGCCGGACGGCGCGGGCCGTGCCGCCGCGTCCTTCGGCGTCGCGGAAGAGGGCGCGATCCGGGGAGGAGCCGCGAGGGCCGCGAGGGATAGGGCGGCGACGAGGATGACGCCCGCGATCTTCATGTCCACCTCCGCGAGCGGATCGTAGCAGCATCGCCGGGACCGCCGGAAGCGCCGTCGCCCCGCTGCTACGATCGCCGCATGATCTCGCTCGTCGTCCCGGTCCGGGACGAGCCCGCCGGGTGGCCGGAGAACTTCCTCCCGGTCGCGGCCGATTTCGAGATCGTCGTCGTCGACGGCAGCTCGCGCTCGGCCTCTTCCGGGATCCCCGGCGGCCGCCTGCTCGCGCTCCCGGGGACGTCTCGCGGCGCCCGGCTGCACGCCGGAGCCCTGGCGGCGGGCGGCGACGTGCTCTTCTTCCTGCACGGCGACTCCCGCCCGCCCGCCGATGCGCGGATGCGCATCGAGGAGGCCCTCCGCCGGGGGGCGGACGCCGGATGTTTCCGCCTCGCCTACCGCGACGCGGGCGCCGCTCTTCGATGGATCGCGTGGTGGGCGAACGTCCGGACGCGGCGGCTCCGGCTCCCGTTCGGCGATCAGGGGATCTTCTGCACCCGGGAGGCGTACGTCGCCGCCGGAGGCTTCCGCGACCTCCCGATCTGCGACGATCTCGATTTCGTCCGCCGGCTCCGCAGGAGGCGGCGGTTCGCGGTGCTCGACGCCCGTTGCGTGGCGTCTCCCCGCCGTTATCGCGGCCGCGCCGTTCGGCAGGTCCTCGTCGACGCGCTCGTCGTCGCCGGCTATTTCGCCGGGGTCGCGCCGGGAACGCTGGAGCGGTGGTACCGGGGATAGGCGGAGGAATCCGCCTTCGACGCCCGGGCGGCGTCACACCATTTTCAGCAGGTGCCCCATCTTGTTCTTCTTCGCTTCGAGATAGCGCTTCGTGTTCTCGGTCGGACGCACTTCGAGCGGCACGCGCTCCACGATCGACAGCCCGTATCCGTCGATCGCGACGTATTTCGACGGGTTGTTCGTCATCAGGCGCATCTTCCGGACGCCGAGATCCCGGAGGATCTGGCAGCCGACGCCGTAGTCCCGGATGTCGGGGGGGAAGCCGAGCTTCTCGTTCGCCGACACGGTGTCGTGGCCCTGGTCCTGCAGCTCGTACGCCTTCAGCTTGTTGAACAGCCCGATCCCCCGCCCCTCCTGGAGCAGATAGAGGAGGACGCCCCGCCCCTCGGCGGCGATCTTCTCCATCGCGAGCCTCAGCTGTTCGCCGCAGTCGCAGCGCGAGGAACCGAACACGTCGCCCGTCAGGCACTGCGAGTGCACCCGCACCAGGACCGGCTCGTCCTCGCGGATCTCTCCGGCCACCAGCGCGACGTGCTCCTCGTGGGTGACGTCGCTCCGGTACGCGACCACGCGGAAATCCCCGTGGGCCGTGGGGAGAGCGGG
>DASTIQ010000300.1 GCA_035717485.1 Thermoanaerobaculia bacterium
GGAACCGAGCCGAGCAGGAGCTTCAGATCGTCGTCGTTCCACCGGACGCCCGCGCCGAAGAACACCGAGTCGATCTTCCTCTTGTGGTTCAGGAAGTCGTCCCATCCCGCGGTCGCGAAGATCGACGGCGAGAAATACCAGCGGCCGCCGATCTTGGTGTGCGCGCTGTAGTCCTGGCGGGCGAAATCCCACATGTCGAACGAGAAGCGCAGGCGCTTGTTCAGGAGCGCGTAGTCGACGCCGCCTCCGCCCCGCGACTCCTCGAGCCCCGCGCGCAGGGTGAGGTCGCCGAAGTTGAAGCCGAAGAGCGCGGAGAACGCGTACGAGTCGTCGAACTTCTCCTTCGTGACGGTCGTCGTCTCCTGGTGGCCGTCCGGAAAGATCGTCGTGTAGTTCGTCGTCGAGACGGACCGCCGCCCGAACGGCTCGTTGGCCACCTCGAGCCGGTAGAAATGCTCCGGGTCGGGAATGATGTCCGCGGTCAGGTATCCCTTCGACTTCGACGGCCCCGAGAGATACTCGGCGCGGAGCCCGAGGTCGATCTTGATCTTCGACGCGCGCCCGAGCGTCTTGTTGAGCGTGCCGACGCCCTCCTTGACCGACACGAGCGCGTCGTTCAGGTTCTTCGACGTTTCGTCGCTGTTGATGAGCTGGCCGACCGTGCCCTTCCCCGTGTTCACCTTGTCGGTGATCGCGTTGAGGTTGTCCGCCGTGTGCTGCAGCTTGTCCGAGATCTCCTTGATGTTGGAGATCGTCGCCGTCGCGTTGGTGGAGTTCGCCGCGACGAGCGCGTCGATGCGATCGGCGAGGCGGATCATCTCGTGCGAGAACTCGCGGAAGTTCGCGATCGTGGAGTCGACGTTCTCGTGGTTCGTCGCGACGATCACCTTGAGCTCTTCGGTGATCCGTTCGATGTTCGCGACGATCGCGCGGGTCGTCTGCTCCCCCTCCGGCCCCCCGAGCGCGCCCCGGAGGCTCGCGGTGATCTCCTTGACGTCGAGCTCGATGTCGTGGGCGAGCTTCGTGACCTGGTCGAACGACACGGCCTGGTTCCCGGTCAGCACCGAGTCCTCCGGGAGGGTCGGCGCCCCGATCGGTCCCGGGATGAGCTCGAGATACTTCTCGCCGAGCAGCCCCAGGTTCGCGATCGCCGCGGATGCCCCCTGGCGCAGGTCGACGTCGCTGTCGAGCTCGACCTGGACGTACGCCCGGCCCTCGATGAGCTTGATCCGGGTCACCTTTCCCACGCGGACGCCCGCGACCCGGACCGCCGCCTTGTTGTCGAGCCCGGCGACGTCCTTGAAGACGATGCTGACGGTCTTCCCCGACTTCTTCCCGAGCCGCAGATCCTCGATCTTGAAGATCAGGATCCCGGCGAGGATCAGGGCGACGAGAAAGAAGAGACCGACCTTGGCGACGGAGCTCATGCCGGCACTCCTTTCTCGGGCGCGTTTCTCTTCCAGCTCTCCTGCGTCATGGGTCCCTCCGCGCGTCCTTCGACGAATTGTCGCACCAGCGGGTTGTCCGATTTCATGAAAGCGGGCGGCGGGGCGTCCGCGACGATCTTCCCGCCGTAGATCATCGCGATCCGGTCGCCGATCTTCGCCGCGCTCTCCATGTCGTGGGTGATCGTGACGGTCGTGCAGCGGAGGCGTTCGCGCATTTCGACGATCGTCGTGTCGATCACGTCCGTCATGATGGGATCGAGGCCGGTCGTCGGCTCGTCGAACAGGAGGATCTCGGGTTCGAGCGCGATCGCGCGGGCGAATCCGACGCGGCGGCGCATGCCGCCGGAGAGCTCCGCCGGCTTCTTCCCCTCGATTCCCTCGAGGTGGACGAGCTCCAGGCACTCCGCGACGCGCGCGCGGACCTCGTCGGGCGACTTCTTCTCCTGCCGCCGCAGCGGAAAGGCGATGTTCTCGTAGACCGTCATCGAGTCGAACAGCGCCCCTTCCTGGAACGACATGCCGAAGCGGCGGCGGAACGCGTTCAGGTCGCGCTCGGAAAGCGACCAGAGGTCGACGCCGTCGATGATCACCTGCCCCGAGTCCGGCCGGATGAGCCCGATGATGTGCTTCAGGAGGACGCTCTTGCCGGTGCCCGACGGTCCGACGAGAACGACCGACTGCCCTTCCGGGATCTCGAGATCGAGCCCCTCGAGCACGATGTTCGTCCCGAACCGCTTGGAGAGACCGACGAGCCGGATCTTCGTCTCCCCCGCTCCGTCGGGCCCGTCGCTGCGGATCTTCGCCGTCTCGTCCATCGTCAGAAGAGGATCTTCGCGAGAAAGAAATCGGCGACGAGGATCGCGAGGCTCCCCGCGACGACGGCCCGGGTCGTCGCGATGCCGACGCCTTCCGCGCCCCCCTCGGTGAAGTAGCCCTTCTGGCACCCGATCATCGAGAACAGGAGCCCGAAGACCGCGGCCTTGATCAGACCCGCGGTGAAGTCGTTCCGCTCGAGGAACTGGAACGTGTTGTGGACGTAGGTCACGGAATTGGCGCCCAGCAGGTCGACGGCGACCACGTATCCCCCGGTGATCCCGACGGCGTCGGCCATGACGACGAGGAGCGGGAGCATCACGGTCGCGGCGACGACGCGCGGGACGATCAGATACTGCACCGGCTCCGTCGCGAGCGCGACGAGCGCGTCGATCTGTTCGGTGACCCGCATCGTCCCGAGCTCCGCGGCCATCGCGCTCCCGACGCGCCCGGTCACCATCAGCGCCGCGAGGACCGGCGCGAGCTCGCGCGTGACCGAGAGCGCGACGACCGACCCGACGAAGCTCTCGGCGTGGAACCGCGCGAATCCCGAGTACGTCTCGAGCGCGATCACGCCGCCCGTGAAGAGGCCGGTCAGGAACACGACGGGGATCGAGTCGACGCCGACGCGCACCATCTGCTTGAAGAGCTCGGGCACGTCGTACGGCGGCCGGATCGCCCAGGTCACCGTGCGCGCGAAGAGGAGAACGAAGCGCCCCATCTCGGTGAACGCGCGCAGGATGACCGCGCCGAGCGCTTCGAAGAACTTCAATCGTACCTTCGCGGAACCCGGCGCCCGATCCCGCAGAGGATTTCGTACGGGATCGTCCCCGCCGCGCGGGCGAGGTCGTGCGCGGAAACGGTGCGCCCGCCGCGCGTCCCCAGGAGGACCGCGCGATCTCCGGCCGCGACCGGAACGTCCGTCGCGTCGCACACCGTCAGATCCATGCTGATGACCCCCACGGTCGGCACGGCCCCCCCATCGAAGAGAACAGGCGTGCGGCCGGAAAACGACCGCCGGTAACCGTCATCATAACCGATGGAAAGCACCGCGAGCGTCGTCGGCCGCGCCGTCACGAAGGTCCCGCCGTAGCCGACCGGCGTCCCGGCGGGGACCCGCTTGACGGCCATGACGTCCGTCTCCCACGTGAGCGCGGGAGAGATTCCGGAGGGCGGCGCCGCGGACGGCGCCGGCGCGATCCCGTACAGGAGGAGGCCCGGACGCACGGCATCGCAGTCCTCCGCGCCTTCGAGGGAAGCTCCCGAATTGGCCAGGTGCGTCCAGAGCCCGGAAAACCCCGCCCCGCGGAGCGCCGCGAAGGCCCCGGAAGCGGCCTGCGTCTGCCGGAGCCGGGTGGGATGGCCCGGGTCTTCCCCGTGGGAGAAGTGCGAGAAGGCGGCCTCGACCCGCAGCCCCGGCGACGACGCGAGGAGAGCCGCGGCTTCGGCGACCTCGCCGGGGAAGATGCCGAGCCTCGAGAGGCCGCTGTCGATCTTGACGTGCACCGGGAGGGGGTCCCGCCACGCGGCCGTCGCCGACGAGAACGCCCGGATCTGCTCGAGCGACCAGAGGGCGGGCGTCAGGGCGAACGCGCGGTGGACAGCCGCGTCGCCCGCGTCGGCGAAGTTCAGGAGCAGGATCGGCGAGCGGATCCCGGCGCGCCGGAGCTCGATGCCCTCCTCCGCGATCGCCACGCAGAAGAAGTCGGCGCCCGCCGCCTCGAGCGCGCGGGCGACCGCCGCGGCGCCGTGGCCGTAGGCGTTCGCCTTCACGACGGCGAGGACGCGCCGCCCGGACCGCTCCCGGATCGCCCGGAAGTTTCCCGCGATCGCGGAGAGATCGATGCGCGCGGCGGTCCGGCGCGGCGAGAAATTCACGCCGGCGCCTCGCTCAGAGCGGAGGTTCCGCGAATCGCTCGTACGTCCGGAACGTGGTCTGCTCGTGCAGGAAGACCATCTCGAATTCGTCGGTCGGGCCGTTGCGCTGCTTGGCGATGATGACGTCGGCGAGGTTCTTCCTCTCGGTCTCCCGGTCGTACATCTCCTCGCGGTAGAGGAAGATCACGACGTCGGCGTCCTGCTCGATCGAGCCCGAGTCCCGGAGATCCGCGAGCTGCGGCTTCTTCTGCTCCCCGGTACGGCGCTCCGATTGCCGCGAAAGCTGCGACAGCGCGATGACGGGGACGCGGAGGTCCTTGGCGAGGAGCTTCAGACCGCGCGAGATCTGCGACACCTCCTGCGTGCGGTTCTCGATGCGCCCATGCCCGGCCATCAGCTGGAGGTAGTCGACGACGACGAGGTCGAGGCCGTGCTCCCGCTTCAGGCGCTGGCACTTCGCGCGCATCTCGGGAACGGTCAACGCCGACGTGTCGTCGATGAAGAATCTCGCGCCGGCGATCTTCGTCTGAGCCAGCACGAGCCGCCGGAAGTCGTCGTCGGAGCCGAAGCCGTCGCGCACCTTCTTGGCGTTGACCTCCGCCTCCGAGCAGAGCACGCGGAGTCCCAGGGCCTCCTTCGACATCTCGAGCGAGAAGAAGCCGACCGACCGCGCTTCGCGGACGGCCACGTGCTGCGCGATGTTCAGGGCGAACGACGTCTTTCCGACCGAGGGACGCGCGGCGAGGATGACGAGCTCCGAAGTCTGGAGGCCGGACGTGAGGCGGTCGAGATCGCGGAACCCGGTCGGAAGCCCCGTCAGCATTCCCTGACGGCCGCGCGCCTCCTCGAGGACGGTCAGGTTGTGCTCGGCGATCTCGCCGAGCGGCACGAACCCCCCGCGGGCGGAATCCTGGGCGATGTCGAAGATCTCGGAGGCCGCGTCCCCGATCACGTCGTCGGCCGCGCGGTCGGCGCCGGCGCCGTCGCGGGTGATCTTCTGGCCGAGCGAGATCAGTCGCCGGAGAGTGGACTTCTCCTTGACGATCCGCGCGTAATGCTCGGCATTGGCGACGTCGGGAATGCCGTCCACGAGCGAGGCGAGATACGCGGGTCCGCCGACGCGATCAATCGCTCCCATCCGGTCGATCTCGTCGCGCACCGTCACGAGGTCGATCGGCGCCGAGCGCGCCGCGAGCTCGCCGATCGCCGTCCAGATCCGCCGGTGCGTGTCGAGGAAGAAGTCGGAGTCCTTGAGGATCGGCGAGATCACGGCGAGCGCGAGGTTGTCGATCAGCACCGCGCCGAGGACGGCGCGCTCGGCCTCGACGTTCTGCGGCAAGGCGGACGGAGATTCGATCGATTCGAGCATGGAGCGAGAGGAGGATTCTACTCGCGTCGGGGGAAATTTTCAGCGAGCGGCCGGGGAGCGGCGCGCGCGGCGGTCTTCGAGCGCGTCGAGCATCCGGCGATCGCCCGCCACCGCGCCCGGAATCTTTCCCTTTTCCTCGACCCCGTGGAAATCGGAGCCGGCCGTCGCCAGCAATCCGTGCCTTTCCGCGAGCTTGGCGAACCGCGCGTTCTCCGCGGCCGCGTGGTCGGGATGGAACACCTCGATCGCATCGAGGCCTTCGGGCGCGAGCGCCTCGACGATCCCGTCGGGGTCCTTGTACCAGACCGCGTGCGCGAGCGACGAGACTCCGCCCGCCTCGCGGATCGCCCGAACGACTTCCTCGGCGCGCCATTTCTCCGGGGCCACCCACCAGGGGCATCCCTTGTGGAGGAAACGGGCGAACGCGTCGTCGTTGTCCTTCGCGTGGCCGGCGCGCACGAGGGCGCGCGCCAGATGCGGCCGGCCCCAGACGCCGTCGCCGACGTCTTCCCGGATCGCAGCGAGATCGATCGCGTAGCCGGCGGCCACGATGTTCTCCGCCATCTTCTCGCCGCGGCGACGCCGATTGGCCTGTCGAACGTCGAGCTGCCGGCGAAACGGGGCGTTCTCCTCGTCGACGAAGAGCGCCAGGATGTGCACGTCGTCGCCGTCCGGCGCGTCCGCGGAGATCTCGGCGCCCGGAATCAGGCGCATGCCCGCGCGCGCGGCCGCTTCGCGCGCCTCGGGAAGGCCGCCCAGCGCGTCGTGATCCGTCAACGCGAGCGCCGAGATCCCGGCCCGATGCATCTTCTCGACGAGCGCGGAAGGCGTGTCGAGTCCGTCCGAGACGGTCGAATGGGAGTGGAGGTCGATCTTGATCGTCACGAGGGCGATCTTACCGTCAGAGGCGGGCGCCCACCCGATGAATCGTTCCTCGCCCGTGATCGGGTCGGGGGCTGCCCTCGCTCACGAAAACGAAGGAGGCGCGGCGAGGCGCGAGCCCGGCGGGCGCGTGTCGCCCGGCTCGACGCATCGCCGCGCCGGCTACTCCTTGTCGCCGCCGGCGAGGACGTCCAGCAGTTCCGACAGGATCCTCGCCGTCGCGCCCCAGACGGTCTTCTGGCCGTAATGGTAGAAGAGAACCGGACGGTCGCGCCCCTCGAACATCCTTTCCTCGACGGCGGTCGGCGCCATGAGCGCGGAGATCGGGATCTCCCACAGCGCCTCGATCTCGTCGGGGGAGGGCTTGAGTTCCACGGGATGGGGGATCGCCGCGACGTACGGCTCGACGTAGAAGTTCGTCACGGTCACGATCGGCGAGAGCCGGCCGAGGAGGACGATCTGCTTGCGCTCGAGGCCGAGCTCCTCTTCCGTCTCGCGGACCGCCGTGTCCCGGAGATCGCGGTCTCCGGTCTCGAACGCGCCGCCCGGAAACGATACCTGGCCGCGATGATTCAGGAGCTTGTCGCTGCGTTTGGTGAAGAGGAGCCAGAGCTCCTTCTCCTTGACGAAGAGCGGGACGAGAACGCCGGCCCGGCGGTGCTCGGCCTGGGCGGCGACGCCCTGCAGCGTGCGGTCGGCGAGCTTGCCCCGGATCTCCGCCAACCAGTTCGTCATGACCCTAAAATATCAGGCGCGGACCATACGCGCCGTTATACGGCCCCCTCGGAATCGGCCGGGCCCGTCTTCCAGCACGTCTGGCCGCGCCTCGAGGTCGTCTCAATCGAGGGTCGCCCAACAGAGCCGCTTTCGCAATGATCGGATGTCGGCGCGAGCCGTGCTCGGGGCCAAACGAGAGCGATGAAGCGCGGCGAGGCGCGAGCCCGACGGGATGCGGGTCGCCCGCGACGTCCCGA
>DASTIQ010000301.1 GCA_035717485.1 Thermoanaerobaculia bacterium
CCGAAAACGGCGTCCGGCGCCTGCCTGATGACCGAATCGCCTTCGCCGGTCTCGCCGGCGCAGCTCGCCGAGCTCGGTCTCGCGCTGAAGAAGTGAGCCCCGGGAGCTCCTCCGGATCGCCGGGTTCCGGGCCCGTCCGGGTCGAGCGCGGATCGCTCGCCGCCCTCGGATCCGCGTTCCCGTTTCCCGGCGGACGCGTGTTCCTCGTCTCGTCGCCCGCCGTTCTGCGCCTCCACGGCGACTCGGCCCGCCGGGCGCTCGCCCGCCGCGAAACGGTCGAGATCGCGATCCCGGACGGCGAGAGCGCGAAGTCCCTGGAGACCCTTCGAACGATTCTCGACGCCGCGATCGAAGCGGGCGTGCGCCGGGACGACGCCCTCGTCGCGCTCGGCGGAGGAACCGTCACCGACGTGGCGGGCTTCGCCGCCTCGATCCTCCTCCGCGGAATCGCCTGGTACGCGGTGCCGACGACCCTCCTCGGAATGGCGGACGCGGCGATCGGCGGGAAGACCGCGGTCGATCATCCGCTCGGGAAGAACCTGGTCGGCGCGTTCCACCCGCCCTCGGGCGTCCTCGTCGACCCCGAGCTCCTGGACACGCTTCCGCCGCGCCGCTTCCGGGAAGGGCTCGTCGAGATCTTCAAGAGCCTCCTCGTCGGAAGCGCCGAAGCCGCCCGCGACATGGCGGGGCGCCTGGAGCAGCTGGCCGAGAACCGCGCCGCGGACCGGTTCCTCGCCGAGGCGATCCGCGTGAAGCTCGCGATCGTCGGGCGAGACCCGCGGGAGGGGGGAGAGCGACGGGTCCTGAATTTCGGCCACACGCTCGGACACGCGATCGAGGCCGCCTCCGGGTACCGAGGCTGGTCGCACGGGGAAGCGGTCGCGGTCGGGATGGCCGCGGCGCTCGGGATTTCCGCGGAAACCGAAGGGTTCCCCGGGGAGGACGCCCGATCGCTCGCGGGAGAGCTCCTGCGGTTCACGGGGCGCCCGGCCCCGCGCTGGGAAGCTTCGCTCGAGAGCGCGATGTCGCGCGACAAGAAGGGGGAATCGGGTGGACTCGCGGGCGTGCTCCTCGCCGATTGGGGCCGCCCGATCGTCCGGAAAGTCCCGCCGGATGAGTGGCGAAGGAGTCTCCAGGCGCTCGCGGGGGAGGGCCCGGCCGGGGGCGGGGCCCCCGGCGAGGGCTAAAAGCTCTATAATCCGGCTGTTGGACACTTCCCTCCGGCCTCGGATTCGTCTGTTCGCGCTCCTCGTCGCGGCGCTGGCCGTGGTGTCCCTGACGCCTCTCCTCGTCACGGACCGGGTCCTCATCTCGAAAAACCAGGAGAGCCTCGAGACGATGGAGAAGAAGTACACGGCGCGTTCGGCGGCGGCGATCGCCGATTCGATCGCGGCCTTCTACCGCTCGAGCGAGGAACAGCTCGAAACCCTCGCCGACACGATGAAGTTCTCCCAGGCGCTCTCGGGGAAGAATCCCTTCTCGACCACCGCGGCGTCCGGGATCCTTCCCGACTTCGTCAAGGGCCGCTCGACTTTCCTCGCGCTCCGGGTGATCGACCAGGAAGGCGAGGGCGGTTCGATCGGTCCCCCCAACCTCCCTCCCGCGATCGAGCAGGAGTTCCGCCGCGGCTATCTGGAAGGGCGGCAGGGGCACCGGTATTCGGGCAATCCCGTCCAGGCGAAGGGGTTCGCCTCGGGCGTCGTCGTGATCGCCGAGCCGGTCTCGGGCGAATCGGGAGAGAACATCGGGGTCGTCGAGGGCCTCGTCTCGTGGCAGCCGATCGAGCGGCAGATCGACGAGGAAGCGCGCCAGGAAATCACGGTCACGATCCTCGACCGCGAGGGGAACATCCTGTTCGCCTCGAAGAACCGGCCCGCGTCGCGCCCCGCGGGGAACCTCGTCATCGACTATCGCCAGTCGCCGCAGCAGGCGCGCCTGACGCGGGCTTACCGGTCCGGGGGCGAGGCGCTGCTCGGATCGATCGTTCCGGTCGACGCCCCGGACTGGGCCGTGCTCGTCGAGCGCGACCAGCGGCTCGCGTTCGCCTCGGTCGACGAGATGACCCGGCAGACGATCCTCTGGAGCCTCTTCGCTCTCGCGCTCGCGATCGGAGTCGGGGTCGTGATGGCGATTCGCCTCGCCTCGCCCATCCGCGCCCTCGCCGAGCAGGCGCACGACATCGCCGAGGGGCGCTACGGCCAGCGCGTCGAGGTGCGCGGCGCCGCGGAGATCGCCGACCTCTCGTCGTCCTTCAACCGCATGAGCGAGTCGATCGACCGCGCCATGGGCGACCTGAAGAAGGCGGCGCGCGAGAACCACGAGCTCTTCATCAATTCGGTGCGCGCGCTCGCCGCCGCGATCGACGCGAAGGACCCGTACACGCGCGGCCACTCCGAGCGCGTCGCCCGCTACGCGGTGTCGATCGCCCGCGCGATGGAGCTGCCTCCCGAGGAGGTCCGGAAAGTCCGCCTCTCCGCGCTCCTGCACGACGTCGGGAAGATCGGGATCGACGACCGGATCCTCCGGAAGCCGACGGCCCTGACCGACGAGGAGTTCGAGGTGATGAAGACGCATCCGGTCAAGGGCGCGGCGATCATGTCCGCGATCCCGCAGCTCTCCGACGTCGTTCCGGGGATGAAGCACCACCACGAGAAGTGGGAAGGCGGCGGATATCCGGACGGGCTGAAGGGCGAGGAGATCCCCCTGCTGGCCCGGATCGTCTCGGTCGCCGACACCTTCGACGCGATGACGACGACGCGCCCCTACCAGAAGGCGATGGAGATCTCGTACGTCATCCAGCGGATCCAGAGCCTCGCCGGCACCCGTTTCGACAAGCGGATCACGGACGTGCTCGTGAAGGCGTACAGGAACGGAGACCTCCTCCCGGCGACGGCGGACACCGGCGCGTCCGTCCGGACGGTCGCGTGAGCCGGCGCCTCCTCGCGGCGGTCGCGGCGGCCGCGCTCCTTTCCGCGTGCGCGTCGGGCGGCAAGAAGATGCCCTCCTCGGAGCTGTACCTCACCGAGCGCATGGCGACCGTCTTTCTCCAGCAGGGGAACGCGATGGAAGCCGAGAACGCGTTCCGGAAGGTGCTCGTCGACGACCCCGAGAACGCCGAGATGCGCGACGGACACGGCCTTTCGCTCCTGATGCTGGGCCGCCCGAAGGAGGCGCGCGACGAGTTCGATCACGCCCTCCGCATCGACCCGAAGGAGTCGTACCTCAACAACCGCGGCGTCGCGAAGATGGAGCTCGGCGACTTCCCCGGGGCGGAAGCCGACTTCCTGAAGGCGTACGGGTCTCCGAACATGGCGGACCGCCAGTCCGCGCTGATCAATCTCGGCCGCGCGCGGATGCGCCGGGGCATCCCGGGCGAGGCCGAGGAGTCGTTCACGCGCGCTCTCGCGATCGCGCCCGATTCCTACGAGGCGCTGATGGCGCGCGGCGAAGCGCGGGAGGCGCTCAAGAACGAGAAGGGAGCCGTCGAGGACTACCTGTCGGCGCTCAAGGTTCGCGCGGAGAGCCTCGACGCGATGCTCCACGTGGGGATGGGACTCCTCGCGCTCGACAACCGCGAGCTCGGGGAGCGGTATCTCCGCCGGGTGACGGAGCTCGGCCCCGATTCGCCGCAGGCGGCGCGCGCGAGGCTGATCCTCGGGGAAGGCTCGAGCGCTCCCACCCTCCCGGAGTGATCCCGGCGTGATCTACCAGCAGATCCTCGACACCCTCATCGCCTCGCTCTCGGGCCTGCTGGCGGCCGTTCTCCTCGACAGCGAGGGGGAGACGGTCGTCGCCGCGCACCGGACGGGCGACGAGCATTCGCACCGGGTCCTCGGCGCCTATCAGGGGATCTATCTCCGCGACCTCGCGCGGGCGCTGGCGCGGTGCGGCCTCGGCGCCGTCCGCGTCTTCTCGCTCGACTTCGGGGCCATGCGGGTGCACACCGAGGCGCTTCAGGACGGGTACTACGTCGTGCTGCTGACGGACGATTCGGTCGCTCCGGCGCTCGCGCGTCGGCAGCTTTCGCGCGCGTCGTCCGACCTGCGCGAGAACCTCTGACCGCCGCCGCCTTCGGGGGGATTTGATGGCCGAGACGGCCTCGGGATTCTTCTCCAAGATCAAGCGCGGGCTCTTCATGACGCACACCGAGATCCTCGAGAGGATCGAGGGAGCGGTCAAGGAGAAGCTCGGATACGACGCGTCGGTCCTCGAGACGCTCGAGGAGGCCCTGATCGCCGCGGACGTCGGCGCCGAGACGGCCGGAAATCTCGTCGCCGGCGTCGCCGCGCGGGCCCGACGATACCGTCCCGAGGACCTGCCGAAGCTGCGGGTGCTCCTCAAGGAGGAGATCGACGGGCTGCTCGCGACGGCCCCGCGCGAGCGGGTACCGGAGAGCCGCCCCGAGGTCGTGTTCATCGTCGGCGTGAACGGCACCGGCAAGACGACGACCGCGGCGAAGCTCGCCGCGCGCGACATCGCGGCGGGCAAACGCGTGATCCTCGCCGCCGCCGACACCTTCCGGGCCGCCGCGATCGAGCAGCTCCAGACGTGGGGAGAGCGGATCGGCGCCCCGGTCGTCAAGCACGCCGAAGGATCCGACCCGGCGGCGGTGGTTCACGACGCGATCGCGGCGGCCCGCGCGCGCCACGCGGACGTCCTCTACGTCGACACGGCCGGCCGGCTGCACACGAAGTTCAACCTCATGGAAGAGCTCGCCAAGATGCGGCGGGTGGCCGGGCGCGAGATCCCCGGCGCTCCCCACCGTTGCCTGCTCGTCCTCGACGCGACGACGGGGGGGAACGGGCTCGCGCAGGCGAAGAAGTTCGTCGACGCCGCGGGAGTGACGGGAGTCGTGCTGACGAAGCTCGACGGGACGGCCAAAGGGGGAGTGGTGCTCGCGATCCTGCGCGAGCTCGGCATTCCGGTCGTGGCCGTGGGAGTGGGAGAAGGGAAGGACGATCTCGTGCCCTTCGACGCGAAGGACTTCGCGGCCGCCCTCCTCGACGAATGACGGCGGCGGACGAGGCCTGGATGCGCCGCGCGCTGGCGATCGGGGAGCGGGGACGGTACTCGACCTCCCCGAACCCGATGGTCGGCGCCGTCCTGGTCCGGGGCGGGCGGCTCGTCGCCGAGGGATGGCACCGGCGCGCCGGAGGGCCGCACGCCGAGATCGAGGCGCTCGCGCGAGCGGGAACGCGGGCCCGGGGCGCGACGCTCTACGTGACGCTCGAGCCCTGTTCGCACGAAGGCCGGACGGGTCCCTGCGCGGACGCGATCGTGCGGGCCGGGGTCGCCCGCGTCGTCGCGGCGCGGCGCGATCCGAATCCGCGCGTCGCCGGCCGCGGGCTGCGGCGGCTCCGGGCGGCGGGCATCCGCGTCACGACCGGCGTTCTCCGCCGCGAGGCGGCTCTCCAGAACGAGCGGTTCGACGTCTGGGTGACGGGAGGGCGGCCGTTCGTGCTCGCGAAGGTCGCCGCGACGCTCGACGGGCGGATCGCGGATTTCCGAGGCCGGTCGAGATGGATCAGCGGGACGGAGGCCCGCCGCCGGTCGCTCGCCTGGCGGGAGGAGTTCGACGCGATCCTCGTGGGCGCCGCGACGGCGGAGCGCGACGGCTCGCGGCTGACCCGGCGTCTCGGGTGGAATCGGACGACGGCGCACCGGCGCATCGTCCTCGACGGCGCCTTCCGCGTCTCCGAATCGCTGCCGCTCTTTCGAACGAAGGGGGCGGAGGTCTGGACCGCGTCCCGCGGGGGCGCGGCGAAGGAGCGCCGGCTCGCGGCCCGCGGAGTTCGGGTCGTGCGCCTGCCGCCGGCGCGGCAGGGAGGAGGAGTAGACCTCGGGGCGGCGCTGCGCAGGCTCGGCGCGGAGGGGGTGACGGGGCTGGTCGTCGAAGGGGGGACGCGGACGCTGACCGCGTTCCACTCCGCCGGGCTGATCGATCGGTGGGCGTTCTTCTTCGCGCCCACGCTCCTCGGCGGGATCGGCGCATGGCCGATCCTCGGCGGGGAAGGGGTGCCTCTGGCGCGGGCGCGGAGCCTGTCGGCGGTGACCGTATCGGCTCTCGGCTCGGATCTCCTGGTCACCGGCCGCTGCGTGGCGAGGAGGGGTTAGGAATGTTCTCCGGAACGGGAGATTAAGAATGTTCTCCGGAAGGGGAGATTGAGAATGTTCTCCGGAAGGGGAGATTGAGAATGTTTTCCGGAATCGTCGCCGCGACCGGCCGGGTCGAAAAGATCGACGCCTCTCCCGCGGGCGCTCGCCTCGTCGTCCGCCCCGGAGGCCGGTTCGGAAGGTTCCGGCGCGGCGAGAGCATCTCGGTCTCGGGGGCGTGCCTGACGGCCCTGGGCGATTCCGCGCTCTTCCGCGCGGATCTCTCGCCCGAGACGCTCGCGAAGACGACCCTCGGCGAGCTGGGCAAGGGCGACGCGGTCAATCTGGAGCGCGCCGTGCGGCTGGCGGACCGCCTCTCCGGCCATCTCGTGTCGGGCCACGTGGACGGCCTCGCGCGGCTCACGTCGATCGAAGCGGAGGGGGACTCCCGGATCTTCACGTTCGCGCCCCCTGCGGAGCTGGCGCGGTTCGTGATCGAGAAGGGGTCTGTCGCGCTCGACGGCATTTCGCTGACGGCGATCCGGGTTCGCCGCGGGCGCTTCTCGGTCGCGGTCATTCCGCACACGCTCCGGGCGACGACCCTCCGCGATCGCCGGCCCGGCGACCGGCTCAATTTCGAGGCGGACATGATCGGACGCTGGGTCGAATCCCTGCTCCGGCCGTGATCGTCTACGAGGGGACGACGCCGCCGTCGGTGCGGCGCGGCGAGTTCCATCCGTTCCCGGGCGCGCGGGCCCGGATCCGCGCGCTGCCGTATCCCGCGTTCGAACCGGCCGGCGCGGATCCGTGGCGCGGCGCCTATCGGCGCGGAGCGGACGCCGTCGTCGCGGCGGCCGCCGGATCTCCCGACCTCTGGGAAGAGGCGCTGCGCCACGCGCCCGCCGGGAAGATCCTCGTCGGACCGGTGCCCCCGGCGGAGCTCGTGTACGGCGCGGCCGGAGCCGCCGTCGCGGCGGCGCGGCGCCTGGGGCGGGCCGTCGTGCTGGTCGAGACGGCGCGCCGGGAACCGGACGGCATTCCGTCCGGAGCGGATCTCGCGCGCGTGGCCGTCTGGGACGGCGCGTGTTCCTCCGCGGAGTTCTGGCGCGCCTTCGGCGGGGGAGCGCCCGCCGGCGTCGCGGTTCCCTGGATCCCGGGGTGGACGGGCGAGGAAGAGTTCCTCGAGGCGTTCTTCGCGCGGGCGCGCGACGCGGGGGCGCGGTTCGCCGTCGGCTTTCCTCTCGCGGGGGACGGGCCGTCGCGCGCGGCGATCCATGCCGACTTCGCGGAGCGCCATCCCGGGCGGGCGGACGCGTTCTTCGACGCGATTCACCATCGCGACTGGGACGCGGGGACTCGCGAGACGGCCGCCCGATTCGTCGAAGCCGCCGGCCGGGCCGGAGTTCCCGTGCGCGTTCCCTTCCTGCTCGGCGGAAGCGAGTTCGAGGCGAACGTCCGGTTGATCGACGCCTTCGAAGAGGAAGCGCGGACGGGGGACGAGCCGAGGGCGTCGGCCCTCCTCGCCGCTGCGCGGCGCGTCGAGGACTTCGGTCGCGACGTGGCCGACCTCGAGCGGGAGGGGAATCTCCGAATCCTCTGGCCGCCGGACTCTCCCGAGGCCCGCCTCGCCCGGGCCGTGCTCGCCGGAAGCCTCCGGTGACGGAGGCCGCCGGGCTCTACGTCCACGTTCCCTACTGCGTCCGTCGTTGCGCCTACTGCTCGTTCGTCCTGACGACGGATTTCTCGAGCCGGGACCGGTATTTCGAGGCGCTCCGGGCGGAGGCGGAGCTCCTGGCCCGCGAAGCCGAGGGACTCCCGTTCGATTCGCTCTACCTCGGGGGCGGCACCCCCTCGTCGGTTCCGGCGGACCGGATCGCCGAACTCGTCGCGCGCCTGCGCGACCGGTTCGCGATCGCGGAAGGAGCCGAGGTCACGATCGAAGCCAACCCCGACGACGTGAACGAGGAATCGGTCCGCGCGTGGCGGGCGGCGGGGGCGACGCGCGCCTCCGTCGGGATCCAGTCGTTCCGCGACGCCGAGCTCCGCGCGATCGACCGGATCCATTCGGGAGAGGATGCGTCGCGCGCGCTCGACCTCGTCGCCTCCGCCGGTTTCGCCGTGTCGGCGGACCTGATGATCGGGATTCCGGGGCAGCGGATCGAGGGCGCGGCCGGCGACGCCGAACGGGTCGCGGCCGCGGGAGTCGGCCACGTGTCGGTGTACATGCTCGAGCTCGACAAGGCGGGACGGATGGCCGAGGACCGGCGGCGTCGGCCGGAGCGGTATCTCTCGGACGACGCGCAGGCGGAGGCGTATCTCGAGGTCGGCCGGATCCTCTCCGCCGCCGGATTCCGCCACGACGAGGTGTCCAACTGGTCCCGCCCCGGCGCCGAGGCGCGGCACAACGCGAAGTACTGGCGGCGGACTCCGACGCTCGGCCTCGGGGTCGGCGCGCACGAGCTCTGGAACGAACGGCGCCGCGCGAACACCGCGTCGATCGGTTCCTACCTCGACGCTCTCTCCCGGGGCGTCCGGCCGACGGCGTCGGACCAGCCGATCGACGAGGTCGAACGGCAGCGCGAGGAGATCATCCTGCCCGCGCGGACGCGCGAGGGGATCGCGGTGGCGCGGATCGAGAGCTGGCTCGCCGAGCGCGGCGACGCGGCGCTGCGCGAGGACTGGCTCCGGTGGATCGACGCGGGGCTGATCCGGCGAGAAGCCGACCGCTACGTCCTCACCGAACGCGGCTTTCTCGTGTCGAACGAGATCCTCTGCCGCTTCGTGGAGTAATTCCGTTCACGGGATCGTCGGAGGTTCCCTGCTTCTCAGCTCGGGCTCGCTCCCGCCCCGGGCGCGGTCAGACGCGAACGGGACGCGCGACCGCGACCGGCCGGAGGGCGAGGCGTACCGTACGTACGTTGAGCCTGCGGCCGGCCGGGATCGTCCCGTATCCGTTCGATGGATGGCCGCGCCCTCTAGATGAAAAGCGGAGCCAATACCAGCGTGATCGTCGACAAGAGCTTGATCAGGACGTGCAGCGACGGACCGGCGGTGTCCTTGAACGGATCGCCGACGGTGTCTCCGACGACCGCCGCCTTGTGGGCCTCGGACCGCTTCCCGCCGTAGATCCCCATCTCGATGTATTTCTTGGCGTTGTCCCAGGCCCCGCCGGCGTTGTTCAGGAACGTCGCCATCAGGATTCCCGCGATCGTCCCCACCATCAGGAGCGCGGCGACCGTCTCCGCCCCGATGCCGAGAAGGCGGAAGATGATTCCCACGGCGATCGGCATGCCGACCGCGAGGACTCCCGGCAGGACCATCTGCTTGAGCGCCCCGCGCGTCACGATGTCGACCGTCCGGCCGTAGTCCGGCTTGTCGGTCCCCGCGAGGATCCCCGGCTTCTCCTTGAACTGCGCCCGGACGTCGTTGATCACGAAATAGGCGGCCTTCCCGACGGCGCGGATGCAGAGGGCCGAGAAGAGGAAGACGAGCATGGCCCCGAGCAGCCCGCCGATGAAGACCTCCGGTTTGCTCATGTCGACGTGGAGGCGCTCGCTGACTCCGAGGAGCCCCTTGTGGCGCATGAGCTCGGTCGCGTCGTCGAGATATGCGGAAAAGAGGAGGAACGCGGCGAGCGCCGCGGAACCGATCGCGTACCCCTTCGTGAGCGCCTTCGTCGTGTTGCCGACGGCGTCGAGGCGGTCGGTCTTCTTCCGGATCTCCTCCGGCTGCTGAGACATCTCGACGATGCCCCCGGCGTTGTCGGTGATCGGGCCGAACGTGTCCATCGCGAGGATGTAGGCCGCCGTCGAAAGCATTCCCATCGTCGCCACGGCGGTTCCGAAGAGTCCCGCGTGGGCGATCCCCGAGGCGCGTCCGATGTAGTAGCTCGCGATGATCGCGATGGAGATCACGACGACCGGCAGCGCGGTGCACTCGAAACCCACGGCGATGCCCGTGATGATGTTCGTCGCCGGGCCCGTCTGGGACGCTTCCGCGATCTCCCGCACCGGGCGGTACTTGTATTCCGTGTAGTACTGGGTGATGTAGACGAACGCCTGCGAGGTGAGGATGCCGATGACGCCGCAGGCGAGGAAATGCCACCAGGCGTCGGGAGCTTCGGAGGTGTTGAGGAGCCATCGCGTCGTGAACGCGAACCCGCCCATCGCGAGGACCGCCGTGACGTAATAGCCGCGGTTCAGGGCGACCATCGGGTCGGCGTCCTCGCGGGTGCGGACCACCAGCACGCCGATGATCGAGGCGATGATCCCGAAGGCGCGGGCGACGAGCGGGAAGAGAACGCCGCCGAGGCCGAAGTACGGCCACAGGGCGACGCCGAGGATCATCGCGCCGATGTTCTCGGCGGCCGTCGATTCGAAGAGATCGGCGCCGCGGCCCGCGCAGTCGCCGACGTTGTCTCCGACGAGGTCCGCGATCACGGCGGGATTCCGCGGGTCGTCCTCGGGAATGCCCGCTTCCACCTTTCCGACGAGGTCCGCGCCCACGTCGGCCGCCTTCGTGTAGATGCCCCCGCCGACCTGCGCGAACAGCGCGACGAAGGAGGCGCCGAAGCCTTCATGCGGAGGCAGAACCGCACGATCGCGAGTCTCGCCCTCGTCCTCGCGGCCGTCATCTTCGTCCTCTACGCGTTCGCGAAGGGCGACATGAAGCTCGCGGCGACGACGACGGTGTCGTTCATCCT
>DASTIQ010000302.1 GCA_035717485.1 Thermoanaerobaculia bacterium
GGCCGGGCGGCCGCGCAGAACGCCCCGATCGCCGCCGCGCGGGCGTCCGCATCCGGGGACACCAGCGCTGCGCGTTCCCCGACGAGGGAAGCGAGATCGTACGTGTCCGGTCCGAGGCGGGCGTCCTGGAAGTCGATCACGCCGATTTCTCCTTCCGCGTCGAGCAGGTTGTCGAGGTGGAAGTCGCGATGGACGAAGCGGCTCGGGTGCGCGGCGATCTCGGAGGCCAGAGCTCCGGCGAAGGCGTCGTGGACCGACCGCTCCGACGCCGAAAGAGGGGACTTCGCGAGCTCGGTGAAGAACGCCTCCCGGGACTTCTCCATCTCGCCGAAGAAGAATGCCGCCGTGAACGGCGGGTTGACGCCCGGGTCCTCCGTGGCGGCGATCGCCGCCGCCACCTCCGCGGCCCGGGCGTGCGGCTCGCGGCGGCGCGCCGGAGCTCCGGCCCAGAGCGAGGAGAGAGGCCGGTCGCCGAAGTCTTCGATCAGATGGACGCCGCCTCCCGGCTCGGCAACGAGGAGCCGGGGAACGCGAACGCTTCCGGCGAGCGCCTCGCGAACACGGGCCCAGCGGCCGGACGCCTCTTCCTGGCCTTCGGGGTAGACCGCGGCGACGACCGGCGTCGCGCCCGTCTCGATGCGGAAGTAGCGCCGCTGCCCGACGTCTCCGGCGAGGGCCGACATGCCCCGAAAAGGAAGGCCCGCTTCCGAGCACAGCCGGCGGATGCGGGCCTCGAGCGCGTCCACGGGGCGGAGGATCAGGACGCGGGAATCGCCGAGAGGACCACGCGCTTGATGTGGATCGGAGAATTCGGGTTGTCGCGGCCGTCGCGGGGCGCCGCCGCGATCTTGTCGGCCACGTCCATTCCCGACGTCACCTCGCCGAATGCGGTGTACTGGTGGTCGAGGAACGTCGAGTCCTTCACGACGATGAAGAACTGCGAGGAAGCCGAGTTCGGGTCGCTCGCCCGCGCCATCGACACGACGCCGCGCTTGTGGGAGACGTCGTTGAATTCCGCCTTGACGTTCCGGATCGTCTCGGTCTTCTGCCCGCCGTCGGGTTCGGAGACCCGGATCGTGTTGTAGACGAATCCGTCGGCGTTCCCCTTGGGGGACGCGTACGCTCCGGTTCCCATGAGCTCGCGCGGCGTCTTCGGGTTCTTCGTGAGCGGATCCCCGGTCTGGATCATGAAACCCGGAATCACGCGATGGAAGAGAACGCCGTCGTAGACGTGCTTCTGCGCGAGCTCGATGAAGTTCTGGACGTGGTGCGGCGCCTTGTCGGCGAAGAAGCGGATCGTGATGTCGCCGTAGTCGGTGACGAGCGTCGCCTGGGTGTGCGCGGGATCCATCTTCGAGCTCCCTTTCTTCGCCGATTTGTGGCGGGCCGGCGCGGCCGAAATCGCCTGAGCCGCGAGGAGCGCGGCGGCCATGATCGTCAGTTTCCTCAAACGGAACCTCCTTGTGAAGGACGAACGATAGCATGCGCCGCCGGACGGCGATGGGTTCGCCGGGAGCGGCTTCCTCGGCGCGAAGGGGTTCTCGATCCGGGCTCCGCGAGGCCGCGACGGTCCGCATCCGCCGGCGGTCGAGGGTCCGTGCCGCGGCCGCGGCGGTGGCGTAGGATGGGGTTCGTGGGGAGCTCGGACGTCATCGTCTGCGGCGCCGGGGTGATCGGATGCGCCGTCGCGCGAGAGCTCGCCCTCCGCGGCGCGTCGGTGACCGTCGTCGAGCGCGGGTCGCCGGGGCAGGAGGCCTCGGGAGCCGCCGCCGGAATGCTGACGGCCGGCGCCTACGCCGTTCCCGGTGAGCCTCTCGCCGAGCTGTGCCGCGAATCCGCGGCTCTCTATCCCGCGCTCGTCGATGCGCTCCGCGCGGAGACCGGCGTCGATCCGCACTATTCGCGCTGCGGCTCGCTGCGGCTCGCCGCGAGCGCCGAAGACGCCGCCGCGATGGAAGACCTCGCCCGCCGCCAGGAGCGCGCCGGGTGGGCGGTCGAGCGCGTCGACGGGGTGCGGGCCGCCGATCTCGCCGGCGCGGAGCTCCGGCTCCCGGAAGGTCCGATGCTGTCGTTCCCCGAGGAAGCCGTCATCGATGCCCGGGAGCTGATTCGCGGACTGCGCGTCTCGGCGGAGCGCCGCGGTGCGCGCTTCGTCACGGGAACGCCCGTGACCGCCCTGCGGATCGAATCGGCCGTCTGTACCGGCGTGCGCACGCCCGGCGAAGATCTGGCCGCGGGCGCGGTCGTCGACGCGGCCGGCTCCTGGGCGGGGCTCGCCGGGGCCGCGGGATTCTCCGTGCCGATCGCCCCGGCGCGCGGGCAGATCGTCGAGCTCGATTCGGGTTCCTCGCGGCCCGCCCGGGTGCTGCATCGCGATCATTTCTACCTCGCTCCGCGCGAGCACGGCCGGCTCCTCGCCGGATCGACCATCGAGTTCGTCGGCTACGAGAAGGTCGTGACCGCGGCCGCCGTCGCGAACCTCCTCCGGCGCGCGATCGAGCTCGTCCCGGCGCTCGCGGGATCGCGGTTCGTCGGGGCATGGGCCGGACTGCGGCCGGCCGCCCCCGACGGCCTCCCGGTCCTGGGTGCCACGCCCCTCCCCGGGTACTTCCTCGCCGCGGGAGGCTTCCGGAACGGCGTCCTGATGGCGCCCGCCGTCGCGCGACGGCTGTCCCAGGCGGTTCTCGACGAAAATCAGACCGCGGTACCGGGGCCGTTCTCGATGGCGCGATTCGTGCGAGAAAACGAGCCGGTGAGCGCCCCGAATTCCGCTTTACAGCGGGAAATGCGTCTTGGTAAGATCGCCGAACGCTAGGCAACGCAAGCATTTGGGAAATGGGTGACCTCGAATGAAGAAACAGCTCTATTCCGCGGTCCGCGCCGCCGCCGAAGGGGCGTGGCGCGCCGCATCCGCAGTCGATCGGAGATTCCCGGAGGGAGTGTTCCAGCCGAGATGGGCTCCTTCCCCTCTGATCAAGTCTCGCGAGCGGAGCCGGCCGGTTCTGGGGTTCCCCCGCGAGACCGATTCGCTCTGTCCGGGGTGCGTCAAGGAAGTCCGGGAATCGATCCTCTCCGGTAACGCCGACTGGTCGGTCCTCGTCAACAGCCGCGCGGGGGAGATCAAGGCCCGCATCGTCGAAAAGGACGGCCGGATCGTCATGGAGAAGGACTGCCCGGACCACGGCCATTTCGAGGACGTGATGTCGACCGATCCCGCGTTCTTCGCGCGCCTCGAATCGCTCTACCCCGGCCGCGATTTCACGATCCCGAAGGACGGCCTGCACGACCACGGCTCTTCCTCGATCAAGTACGGCCGCGGGGCAGTGCTGACGATCGACCTGACGAACCGCTGCAACATGATGTGCAACCCCTGCTTCATGGACGCCAATCAGGTCGGATTCGTCCACGAGCTCGAGTGGGAGGACGTCAAGGAGCTCCTCGACAACGCGATCGCGATCAAGCCGAAGCGCCAGCTCTCCGTCCAGTTCTCGGGAGGGGAGCCGACCCTCTCGCCGCACTTCCTTCCCGCCATCCGGTATGCCCGGGAGCTCGGCTATTTCTCGGTCCAGTGCGCGACCAACGGAATCCGGTTCGCGCAGGACGAGAGCTTCGCGAAGGAGGCCGCGGAAGCGGGTCTGCGTTTCGCGTACCTCCAGTTCGACGGGGTCGACAACGACCACAACCAGCATCGGCAGGTCGGGAACCTGTTCGACGTGAAGCTCCGCGCGGTCGAGCACCTGAAGAAGTACGCGATCGACGTCACGCTCGTGACGACGATCGTCAACAGCGTCAACAACGACCAGGTCGGCGCGATCCTCAACTTCGCGATCCAGAACATCGACAAGATCAACGCCCTCTCCTTCCAGCCGGTGTCGTTCACCGGCCGCGACGAGGACATCGACGCCGAGACGCTGAAGCGGCAGCGGTACACGCTGTCGAACCTCGCGCACGACGTGAAGGAGCAGGCGGGAATCGGCGACGTCATGCGCGACTGGTTCCCGCTCTCGGCCTCCGGGCCGTTTTCGGACCTGAAGGACCAGCTCTCCGGCCTCGAGGCGGAGTGGGGCTCGATGAAGTGCGGCTGCCACCCGAACTGCGGGATCGGCACGATGCTCCTCGTCCACGAGAAGACGAAAGAGGCCGTTCCGGTCCCGGCGCTGATCGACGTGGACCGGCTGCTGAAGGATTTCCAGCGGATCACCGACAGCGCGCGGTCGAAGCCGGTCGCGGCGGCGCAGGTCGCGCTCTCGATCCTCCGCAACCTCCGTCCCGAGAACCTCCCGAAGAACCTCGGCGCCTGGGACCTCGTCAAGATCATGGACGGCCACACGGGCGGGAAGATGGGGATCGCCCGGAAGAAGCGCTACAGCTGGCGCGTGCTCTTCGTCGGCGGGATGTGGTTCCAGGATCTCTTCAACTACGACTTCCGCCGGACGGAGATGTGCATCATCCCGTACGCGACGCAGATGGGGGAGATCTCCTTCTGCGCCTACAACACGGGAGTGGGCTGGAGGAAGATCGTCGAGGAGATCTTCCGGTCGGCGACCCTCGCCGAGTGGTACAAGAAGAACGGGCGGCACACCGTGTACGCCCGCGGAAAGAACGTTCCGCTCCCGTCTCTTCCGGCCGATGCGCCGGCGCCGCTCGTGCCGATGACGCCGCCCCCGCAGCAGGCGCCGGCGTCGATCGCGGCCAAGGCCATGCTGCCCGTCTTCTCCGCGCTGATCAAGTAGGCAAGCGCGGACGATGCATCGAGCCGGGCGGGCGCGGGCCGCCCGCCCGCGGCGCTCGCCGTACGCCACTGGTACGACTCGGCCGCGGGCCGGGCGCCCCGCATCCCGTCCGGCTCGCGCCTCGCCGCGCCTCGACGGTTTTTCCATCGGCTCGCGCCCGCGTATCGAACCTGTCGTGTATTGTTTCGACTTTCGACTTTCGACTTTCGACTTTCGACTTTCGACTCGCGACTCGTCACTCGCGACCGCGCCCGAGGCGTCCCTGACTACGGCCTGAACGCCGCCCGGTTCTCCGGTCCCTCCCACACGACGACCTCGGCCACGCGCGCGGGCGCGAGCACGCCCGAGGCGGCGATCCGCTCCGCGAAGTGGCGGGCGATGTTCTCCGCCGACGTGTTCCGGCCGGCGAAGGCCGGGTGGTCGTTCACGTTGCGGTAGTCGAGTTCGCCGGCGATCTTCCGGACGAGATCCTTCGCGGCGAGGAAATCGACGGCGAGGTCGTCGCGGTCGAGCCCGGCGGCCTCGAGGGCCACCTCCACCCGGTAGGAGTGCCCGTGGAGCGGCTCGGGCTGGCCGCGGTAGTGGATCAGGAAGTGGGCGGCTTCGAAGCGGGCTTCGACGGTGACTCGGAAAGCCATGCGCTCACCCGGCGAGCATCGTGGCTTCGCGCGTGATCGAGAGCGCGGTGATTTCCTCGGCGGAGAGGGCGAACAGCTGTTCGACGACCTTTCGGGGGGTGGCCGTGTCTCCGGACGAGGCATCGAGGTTCACCTCGAACCGCAGGCGCGAGCCTTCGCGGTCGACGGCGATGGAGCGAAGGGCCGGCGCGAGCTCCCGGGCGCCGTTGTCCGCCACGGAGCGGGCGCGCGCGCGGAGGGAAGGGCCGAGCACCACCGAGTAGGCGGCGCCGCGGATCGCCTTGGACAGCGGCGCCTCGCCCGCCGCGAGCGCACGCACCGCGGTCACCCGCACGCCCGGCGGGAGCCGGTCCGTGATCCGCGACGCGGCGTCTTCCGGCAGTCCGCCCCTCGTTTCGAGGTCGAGCACCTCTTCGCGCGACTCGAGTCCGAGGGCGAGCGCGGGCCCCATCGAGAGCCGCATGCGCGGATTGAAACCTTCCGAGTAGGCGGCGGGCATTCCCGCCGCGCGGATCGCCCGCTCGAAGGCGTCCATCGTGTTCCGGTGCGAAAGGTACCGGGCGTCGCCGAGCTTTTCGAACGTCAGCCGGTAACGGAGCCTCGGACGGGCGTCCGAGTCGAAGCCGGGCCGGCGGCGCGCCGGCGCCGCGACGTCGGGCATCGCCTTGCGCCGGTAAGCGGCGCCCTTGGCGGCGTCCGTGTACGCCGCGGGTTCGGAGGCCGCCGGAGGAGCCGCGGGAAGATCGCTCGGCAGCGGCGCCCGGCCGGCGACCGGGAGCGTCCCCATCGGCCGCGCGAGCACGGTGTCCTCGCCGTTGCCGGGCACCCCGCACGCGTAGCAATGTCCCCACTTGCAGTCCTCGGTCTCGTGCTCGCGGAGCGCCTTGATCTTCTCGATCTTCAGGAACTTCTTCGTCACCGCCGCGTCGATCACGTCCCACGGGAGGATCTCGTCGACCGCGTACTCGCGCAGATACCGCTCCGGCGCGATTCCGCAGGCGCGGAACGCGTCGTGCCAGAGGTCGGGGCGGAAGTGCTCGCTCCAGCCGTCGAACTTCACGCCGCGCTTCCAGGCCTCGAGGAGCACTTCTCCCATCCGGCGATCTCCGCGGGAGAGAACGCATTCGATCTCCGCTTCCGCCGGAGAGTGGCTCTTCATGTTCGCGCCGCGGACGCCCCGGAATTTCTGCTGGAGGTACCGGATCTTCGCGGAAAGCGTGTCGACGCCGTCGAAAGCCGCCCACTGGAACGGCGTCCAGGACTTCGGAACGAAGGAGCCGACCGAGACGTTGACGCTCTTGCGGCCGTAGCGCCGGCCCGCGGCGAGGATGTCCCGCACGAGGGTCACGAGCTCGTCGAGATCCGCTTCGGTCTCGGTCGGGAGCCCGATCATCGTGTAGACCTTGATCAGGTCCCAGCCGCGCGAGAACGCGGCGTCGGCCGCCTTCACCATGTCCGCATTCGTGAACGTCTTGTTGATGACCCGGCGAAGCCGGTCGGAGCCGGTTTCCGGCGCGAACGTGAACCCCGATTTCCGGACCTCGGAAACGGCGTCGGCCAGTCCGACCGAGAACGCCTCCGCCCGGAGAGAAGGGAGGGAGATCGAGACGCGCTGCTCCGCCAGCTGCGGCGCGAGGCAGGAGACGAGCGGCTCGATCTGCGAATAATCCGCCGTCGAAAGCGACAGGAGCCCGACTTCCGACCATCCGGTCTCTCCGATGAATCGCTTCGTCATCGCCGCCGCGTCCGCCGGATCCAGCTCGCGCACGGGGCGGTACCAGTAGCCCGCCTGGCAGAACCGGCAGCCCTGCGTGCAGCCGCGCATGATCTCGAGACCGAGCCGGTCCTGCACGATGTCGACCGAGGGGACGACCGGTTTCTCCGGATAATGGTCCGGCGAGAGCCGCTCGATCCACACGCGGCGCGCGCGATCCGGCACGCCGGGGCGGTTCGGCGAGATCGCCGCGATCGTCCCGTCCTCCCGGCAGGCGACGTCGTAGAGCGACGGGACGTAGAAGCCCGGAACGCGGGCCACGCTTTCGAGGAACGAGTCGCGCGACTCGCCCGCGGTCTTCGCCGCCTCGAGCCGCTCGAGGAAGAGCGGCAGCGCCTCCTCGGCGTCGCCGATCAGGAAGACGTCGAAGAAGATCGCGAGCGGCTCCGGGTTCGCCGTGCACGGTCCGCCGCCGATCACGATCGGATCGCCGGCGCGCCGGTCCTTCTGGAGGAGGGGGATCCCCGCGAGATCGAGCATGTTGAGGACGTTCGAGTAGTTGATCTCCGCCTGCAGCGAGAATCCGAGGGCGTCGAAGTCGACCGCCGGACTGAAGGACTCGACCGTGAAGAGCGGAATGCCGTTCTCGCGCATCTTCGCTTCGAAGTCGGTCCACGGCGCGTAAACGCGTTCGCACGCCCACCCTTCCCGGCGATTGACGATTTCGTAGAGGATCTTCAGCCCCGTGTGGGACATGCCGATTTCGTACGTGTCGGGGAAAGCGAGCGCGAGCGAAACCTTCGCGGCGGCGAGATCCTTGCGCACGACGTTCCGCTCGAGACCGATGTAACGGCCCGGGCGCTCGACGAACGGGAGCAGGGGATCGATTCGGGGCCGCACCGAGACGAAGGCCATGATGGGTTCCTCCGTGGAAACCATCGATTCTACATGGATGAGGCGGCCGCGCTTCCTCTCGAGGGCGAAGGTGGCTCGGACGCGCCGCTCCGGCTCGGGGGGATCCGGCCGCGACGAGGCGGCGAAGGGAGGAGTCCCCGCGCCGGCTTCAGTCGATCGGGTAGAGCCGGAGCCCGTACGTCAGCGTCAGGTACTTGGCCATCTGGTCGCGGAGGACGGGGTCGCCGGGACCGTAGAGGCCGTTTCCGTATCCGTCGACGATCCCCTTCGACCAGAGATAGTAGATGAAGCGGCATCCCGCGTCCGAATCGGGGACGTCCGAGAACGCGTTGGGTTGCCCGTCTGTGCAGTCGTAGGACCGGCCGTTCCCCGGATCCGGCGCGCTCGAGGGGACGAGGGAATCGCCTCCGGCGAGGTCGCGCGCGAGCATGACGGCCATGCTGCGGCGGTTGATCGCGATGCCGGGGCAATAGTTCGACGTGAACCGGGCCGCGTCGGTGCAGCCGAACGAGAGCCCCCGTGCCGCGATGAAATGGATGTGCCGGCAGAACAGGTCCGTCGGCGCCACGTCGGCGAAGAGGGAGTGGCCTCCCGGAACGCACGCGTAGGATCCGAGCCCGCTCACGTTCCCGGAGTCGGGGACGTTCGGGTCGCCGCCGGCGTGCGCGCGCGCGATGAACGCCGCCATCTGGTCGCGCATCGTGTCGAGGGCGGGTCCGTAGGTCGCCGGGCCCGTTCCCTTCGTGATCGCGAAGTGGAGGATCGTCTCGACGTACGAATAGAGCGTCGACGAAGTCGGTACGTCGGTGAAGCTCTCGCCGACGTGGAGAGTCCACGTGTGGACCTCTCCCGAGCTCAATTTCTCGTTTGCGGTCGCGTCCCAGTGGAGCGCGGGGCGCAGGTCGGCGTCGACGCGCACCTGGTAGCCGTCGGTCGCGCAGGATCGAGTCGCCCCCGCCGCGAGCGTTCCGTACGTCGCAGAGGAGTCCGGTATCGAGTAAACGACCGTTCCGTTGTCCGGACCGGACAGCCCGGACAGCGTGCCGGTGACCGATCCGACGGTCGACGAGGAGACGTCGGTCCACGAGGGAACGACGGCGGCCGTTTCGCCCGGGTCGAGAACGCCGTTCGGCTCCGAAGTCCGCGCCGGGGTCACCGGCGTCCCTTCGAGCACGATCGCCGACGGGGCGAGCGCGCAGTCGCCGCAGGACGTCGTCGACGCCGAGACGATCGCGCTGTCCACGCTCGTGACGGCGTTCGCGTTCTGGGGCCCGCGGTCGGTCGTGGTTCGGACGACGAAGGAGTAGGTCGTGGAGGGGCGGAGCCCGGAGACCGTGAGGAAGCCCAGCGTCTTGTCCGACGTGCTGCCCGCGAAGGCGTACGGCCCGACGTTCGAGGGCGCGACGTAGACGTCGTAACTCCCGGGATCGGACGAGTACGGGATCGGCGTCCAGGCGACCCGGATCGCGTTGTTCGTCCGCGACCCCGCCGAAACGGCGGACGGCGCGATCGTCTGGGTCGACTGCCAGTCGCCTCCTTCCTGTTTTTCGTCCAAAAAGGACGCGAGCGAGGAGCTCGCCGTGGACAGCCCGTTGTACCGGAAGTCGCTTCCTCCGGGCGCGAGGTTCGTCAACCCGGAGAGGGCGGACGGCAGGGCGCCGACGAGATCGTTTCCGGCGCAGAGGAGGTTCCGGAGCGTCGTCGCGTTGCCGACCGTCGACGGGATCGGCCCCGACAGGTAGTTGTAGTCGAGGTCGAGCGTCTCGAGCGCGGTGCCGGTCACGTCGGGAAACGGTCCCGTCAGACGGTTGTTCGAGAGAAGGAGGATCCGGAGGTTCGACAGATTCGCGAGGCTCGGCACCGGTCCGTCGAACTGGTTGTCGTACAGCTCGCAATCGGAGAGCTGCGTGAGCGCGGAAAGGTCCGGAATCGGCCCCGAGAGCCGGTTGGTGTCGAGCGCCATGTACTGGAGCTGCGTCATCGCCGAGAGGCTGGGGACCGGGCCGGTCAGGGCGTTCGTATCGAGGTCGAAGACCTGCAGGCTCGTCAGGCTCGCGAGCGAAGGGATGGACCCGGTCAGCCGGTTGCTGTTGAGCTCGAGCGAGGTGAGAGAGGAGAGGCCGGCGAGGCTCGGAATCGAGCCGCCGAGAGAATTCCCGTACAGCTCGAGGATCCGGAGGCCGGTGAGGCTCGAGACGGGAGGGATCGATCCGGTCAGGCGGTTGTTCGAAAGGATGCAGTACTGCAGAGCGGAGAGGGGGGCGATCGCGGGAAGCGTTCCCGCGAGATTGTTGGAGTCGAGGTTCAGCGCCGTGACATGCGCCCCCGCCGCGTCGCACTGGACGCCGTACCACGCGCATTCCGTTCCCGCCGGACCGCCCCAGCCGGCGTGCTGTGTCCATCCGCTTCCATGGGCCGAAGAGAAGAGATCGAGCAGGACCTGCCTTTCCGTCGCGGGGATCGCGGCGCCCGCGGACGAAGCGGTGGCGAGCGTCGCCAGAGCGATCAGCAGGCGAGCGTGAGGCTTCAGCATCGCGTCGGATTCGAGCGATCGCGCGAGGCGTCACACGGGCGGGACAGGGGAACATCGCAGAACAGCCGTTGCATCCGGTGCGGCGCAGTGCAAATTGCGGGCCCGAAGATGCACGACCCCGTCACGGTCCCGGGCATCGTTTGGGGTTCGACGGGACGAGCGTGGCGGCGGGAGCGAGGGCGCTCCGGCGTCGGCTCGGACGGAATTCGCTCGCCGCGCCGCAATTGAAAATCCCGGCGAATTTCGCTAATCTGCGCGCCCTTGCACCCGTAGCTCAATTGGATAGAGCATCTGACTACGGATCAGAAGGTTGGGGATTCGAATTCCTCCGGGTGCACCAATTACGCCGGGAACCAGGAACCGAGGAGGCACACTCGGTCGCTGAGCGAATGACTCCGAGGAGGTTCGCCAAGCACGCGAGTGCGCCGGCTCATTCCTCCGGGTGCACCAATTACGCCGGGAACCCGGAAAGACAGTCACACCCGGTCGCTGAGCGAACGAGTCTGAGGAGGTTCGCCAAGCACGCGAGTGCGTCGGCTCATTCCTCCGGGTGCACCATCCGCCTCGGCCAGGCGCTGCGCGCTGGCGACCCTGCGGCGCGATCAAATGGGGCCAGCCCTGACAATGGGAGGCGAAGGCGGGGTCGAATTCCTCGCCCAAAAGAAAAGGCGCGGGACGATGCCCGCGCCCGATCGAAGGGTGGCGAGAGAAAGTTACTTCTTGCCGCCCAGAATCGCGTCCTTCGCGGCCTTCGCGACGCGGAACTTCACGACGCGCTTCGCGGCGATCTTGATCGGCTCGCCGGTGGCGGGGTTGCGGCCCATCCGCGCCTTGCGGTTGACGAGGACCATTTTTCCCAGTCCCGGGATCGTGAACGAGTTCTTGGCTTCCTTGTGCGCGAGCGCGGCGAGCTCCTCGAGAAACTGCGTCGCCACTCTCTTGGTGACCCCGGTCTTCTTCGCGAGGTGATCGGCGACCTGGGATTTGGTCATCGCTTTGGCCATTGAATCCTTCCTTTCATTTCACGCCACCCTGTTTTCCAAGCAGCGTATTTCAAGCTTTCGCAACGGTCGGAAAACGCTTCCTTGCCACCGCCGGGATTGCGTGGGAATCTAGCGCGCCGGATCGCGAAACGCAAGGGATTCTTGAAAATATCTAAGAAAAAGCGAAAATTCAGCGTGTCCGGAAAAATTTCACCGGTCCCCCGGGACGAAGATGCGGCGTGGATGCGGGAAGCGCTGCGGCTGGCCGAACGGGCCGGATCGCGCGGCGAGGTGCCCGTCGGCGCGGTCGTCGTCCGCGGCGGACGCGCGCTGGGACGGGGCACCAACCGCCGCGAATCGCGAGCGGATCCGACGCATCATGCGGAGATCGAGGCGCTTCGCCGGGCGGCGGCGCGGTCGGGGAGCTGGCGGCTCGACGGCGCGACGCTCTACGTGACGCTCGAACCGTGCGCGATGTGCGCGGGCGCTTGCGTCAACGCTCGAATCGCGCGAATCGTCTACGGATGCTCGGACCCGAAGGCGGGCTACGTGGAGAGCCTCGGCGCGATCGCGACGGATTCCCGGCTCAACCACCGCTGCTCCCTCCGGGGAGGGGTGCTCGCGGATCAATCCGCGGAGCTTCTCCGGCGTTTTTTCCGGGAACGACGCGGGGGAGCGACGGGGGAGAAGAAGGCCAAGCCGACTCCGCGGAAGCCCCGAGCCTGAACCCGGCGCCGCCGATCCCGATACCTCGCAGCGAGCACCATTCGGAACCGGCAGAGCGCAACTCCCGCGCCCGCCACGACTTCATCGACAACCGCCGTACTCGTCGGTGACGCTCCATTTCACGAAAGCGGGGCTGTGGCTGAGCAAGGCGGGCGGGCGGAGCACCCTTGCCAGATGGAGAAGGGGTTTGGGGGATACAACTCCCGGGCCCGCCACGACTTCATCGACAACCACCGTACTCGTCGCGACGTTCCATTACCCGAAAGCGGGGCTGTGGCTGAGCGAAGGCGGGCCCGCGGAGCGCGTTTGCCAGATGGAGAGGGGGTTTGGGGGATACCTCCCCCAGGCTGGATGTGGCCAAAACTGTCGCGGGCGGAGCCCGCGACGCCCGAGGTCCGGAGCCAGCGCGGAGGAACGAGTGCCTCGCAGCGAGCGGCCGCAACGCGGCCGCGAAGCGAAGAGGTTTTGGCGGAGGAGGAGGGATTCGAACCCTCGAAACCCTTTCGGGTTTACCGGTTTTCGAGACCGGCCTGATCAACCACTCCAGCACCCCTCCGCGGGTCGGGGGGCGGATTATAGCCCATCGTTGGAGGGGTTCCGCGCTCGCCACGGCGGAAACAAAACCGCTCGAACGACGTACTATTCAGCCGAGAGCGGACCCTTTGCCGCCGGAGTGAGGATTGAGGAACATGGCTTCGAAATTTGACCCCGTCGCGCCGCGCCTCGAGCCGGGATACGAACCGGCCGCCCTTTCGGTCCCCACGCCGAAGCGGCGCCTCTCCCGCAAGTGGAAGATCGCGATCGTCGTCGTCGCCGTCGTCGCCGCCCTCGTGGTGTTCGGAAGGATCCAGGCTGCCAAGGCCAAGATCCCGCGCGTCACGGTCGCGAAGGTCGAGCGGCAGGACATCGTTTCGAAGGTGACTGCCAACGGCAAGATCCAGGCGGAGAAGAAGGTCGATCTCTCGGCTCTCGTGATGGGGCAGATCGTCAACCTCGCGGTGCGCGAGGGCGATCACGTCAAGAAAGGGGATTTCCTCCTCCAGATCGACAAGAACCAGGCGGCGGCCGGCGAGGCGGGTTCCGTCGCCGCGCTCGCCGCGAGCTTCTCCGACCGGGATTCCGCCAAGGCGACGATGGAGCAGGCCCGGCGTGACTACGAGCGCGCCAAGAAGAACTTCGAGGAGAAGATCCTCGCCGAGGCGGATTACCAGAAAGCGAAATCGACGCTCGACACGGCGATCGCCAACTTCCAGGCGGCCCAGAACCGGATCGATCAGAGCAAGGCGAACCTGAACGCCTCCCGCGACACGCTGTCGAAGACGACGGTCCGCGCCCCGCTCGACGGCGTCGTCACCGCCCTCCCGATCAAAGAGGGCGAGGTGACCGTGATCGGCACGATGAACAACGCGGGCACGCAGCTCATGACGGTTTCGGACATGGCGACGGTCGAGGCCGTGATGATGGTCGACGAGACCGACGTCCCGAGCGTCAAGGTCGGGCAGAAAGCGCTCGTCAACGTCGACGCCTATCCGAATCGGCCGTTCGACGGCATCGTGACGGAAGTCGGCAGCTCGCCGATCCTCCCGAACGACCCCGACCTTCAGGGGCTCACGACCACTTCGGATGCGATCAACTTCAAGGTCCGGATCAAGGTGCTCCAGCCGCCGGACACGATTCGTCCGGGCTTTTCGGTGACGTCGGACATCATCACGGGCACGAAGCCGTCGGTCCTCACGATCCCGCTCGCCGCCGTCGTCGTTCGCGACTCGCCGAAAGGAGAGAAGACGGCGACCGGAAAGGTCAAGACCGAAGAAGGCGTCTACATCATCGACAAGGGGAAGGTGAAGTTCCTTCCGATCCAGACCGGTCTTTCCGGCGAGCTCTCGGTCGAGGTCAAGAACGGCCTCGACGCCGGCCAGCAGATCGTCACGGGGCCTTTCAAGGCTCTCCGGACGATCAAGGACGGCGACAAGGTGATGATCGAGAAGGAAAAGAAGGGCGGATCCGGCGCCGCCTCGACGAGCCAGGGATGAGCTTCGCGGAGCTGCTGCAGGTCGCCCTCACCGCCCTGCGGCGGAACAAGCTGCGATCGTTCCTGACTCTCCTCGGCGTGATCATCGGCGTCATGACGGTCGTCGCGGTGGTCTCCGTGATCAGCGGCCTGAACGGCTACGTCCAGGACAAGGTGATGAACCTGAGCCCGGACGTCCTCGTCTTCACGAAGTACGGGATCATCCGGGGTCGTCAGGAGTACCTGCTCGCCAAGAAGCGCAAGCCGATCACGATCCGCGACGCGCAGATCGTCGAGAAGCAGTGCCGCTCGTGCGCCGCCGTCGGAACCAACGTGGACGCCCAGTCGAACGTTCACGTCGGGCCGAAGAAGCTCTCGAACGTGAACATCCAGGGCTACAGCGCGAACATGGAGTCGATGCTGAACATCGATCTCGAGGCGGGCCGGTTCTTCACGCCGACGGAAGACGACCACGCGGCGGCGGTCGGCGTGATCGGCTACGACGTGAAGGACCAGTGCTTTCCGACGGTGAGCCCGATCGGGCGGACCCTCTACCTCGGCGGCTACCCGATCACGGTCATCGGGATCCAGACGAAGCAGGGGAACGTCTTCGGGCAGAGCCGCGACAACGTGGTCTTCGTTCCGGTCTCGTTCGTCCGGAAGGTCATGACGTCGAAACAGGACCTTTCCATCTTCGTGCGGCCGCGGGCGGGGATGGCGGGGGTGGATGCGACCCAGGACGAGGTCCGGACGATCCTCCGATCCATCCGCAAGACGCCCTTTTCCGGCGACGATCCGTTCGGCATCGTCGGTTCCGAGGCGATCAAGGCCCTCTGGAACTCGATCACGGCGAGCGCCTTCGGTCTGATGATCCTGATCTCGGGAATCTCGCTGATCGTCGGAGCCATCGTCATCGCCAACATCATGTTCGTCTCGGTCGTCGAGCGCACGAAGGAGATCGGGCTGCGGATGGCGCTCGGCGCCCGCCGGCGCGACATCAAGCGCCAGTTCCTGCTCGAGTCGGCGCTGCTCGCGACCGGGGGCGGCGTCATCGGCGTCATCCTCGGCGCGCTCGTCGCGATGGCGGTGAACCAGGTCTTCCCCGCGCGGGTGCGCTTCGTTTTCGTGGTGATCGGCATCGGCACCGCGACCCTGACCGGGCTGCTCGCGGGGCTCGCGCCGTCGTCGTCCGCCTCGAAGATGCCGCCGATCGAGGCGCTCCGGTTCGAATGACGCGCCGATCGAGGAGGAGCCGATGAACCGTCTGATCGAGACCTTCCGCCGCGGATTCACGGAGAACGTGCGCTTCGCCTTCACCGCCCTGCGCGAGCACAAGCTCCGCTCCGGACTCACGATCCTCGGGATCGTCGTCGGGGTCGCGACGGTCATCGCGATGGTCTCGATCGTGACGGGGTTCAACAACAACGTGATCGGAAATCTCCAGGCGTTCGGCGCCAACCGGATCGAGTTCCAGAAGTACGAGGATCGTTTCGGGGGCGGCCCGTCCGCGGACGAGGTGAAGCACCGTCCGAACCTCACGATGGACGACGTCAAGGCGATGCGCGACCAGATGCCCGACGCCGCCGCCGTGTCCGGCCTCGTCGGCACGTTCGATGCCGAGATCCACGTCAAGAACGGCAGCCTCGAGGCCAACAACCCTTACGTGCTGGGCGTCGACCAGCAGTATCCGGAGGCGACGGCGTACACGGTCGGCCACGGCCGGTTCTTCACGCCGCTCGAGGTCGACCACAGCGCGCTCGAGACGGTCATCGGCTCCGACGTGAAGGACGCGATCTTTCCGAGCGAGGACCCGATCGGCAAGGTGATCACGCTGAACGGGCTGCGGTACCAGGTCATCGGCGTCCTGGAGAAGAAGGGGGAGCAGTTCGGCTGGTCCCCGGACAACAAGGTCCTCCTCCCGTACGGCACGTTCGAGAAGCAGTTCGGGTTCGTCGTTCGCAAGGACGGTCTCTCCAACATCAGCGTCGTGCCGAAGCGCACCGAGGACATCGAGAAGATGATCGAGCAGGGGACGGCGGTCCTCCGCGCGCGGCGCCGCGTCCCCTTCGACCAGCCGAACAACTTCGCGATTTCGACGCCGGATCAGCTCATCGGGCAGTTCCGGTCGATCACCGGCGGGATCACGGGCGCGATGATCCTGATCGCGCTGATCTCTCTCCTGATCGGCGGCGTCGGCGTGATGAACATCATGCTCGTCTCGGTGACGCAGCGCACCCGCGAGATCGGCATCCGGAAAGCGGTCGGAGCGTTCCGGCGGGACATCATCGGCCAGTTCCTGACCGAGGCGGTCACGCTCTCGACGCTCGGCGGCGTGGTCGGGGTTCTCGTCGGCGGCGGGCTCGCGGCGCTCGTCCGGGCGCTGCCGATCTCGCTTCCCGCCGCCGTGCCGGTGTGGTCGGTCGTCGTGGGGCTCGTCGTTTCGATGAGCGTCGGGATCTTCTTCGGCGCGTACCCGGCCGTGAAGGCTTCGCGGCTGGATCCGATCGAGTCGCTGCGATACGAGTGAAGTCCGGACGGACTTCGCGGTGATCGCGGTCGCCGCCGCCGCCCCGTTTTCCTTCGACACCGTCGTCCGCTCGCACGGCTGGTACGACCTTCCGCCGTTCCGATACGACGCCGACGCCGGCGAGCTGCAGGTTCGGGCGCGGGCGTCCGGCGGGACCGCGGAGCTCCGGTTTCGCCCGAATGCCGCGGGAGTGTCGGCGCGGGGCCCCGGGGCCCTCTCGCCGAGCGACCTGCGGGCGGCGGCATCGCGGATCTTCTCGCTCTCCGTCGATCTGCGGCGCTTTCTCGCGCTCGCCGCGGAAGATCCCGATCTTTCCTGGGCCGCCGCGCGCGGCGCCGGCCGTTTCCTCCGAGCGCCGTCGCTGTGGGAAGACGCGGTCAAGATGCTGCTGACGACGAACTGTTCCTGGGCCGCGACGCGGGGCATGGTCGTCCGGGCGATCGACCGGTTCGGCGGAGAGGGCGCGTTTCCCGATCCGGAAGCGATCGCCCGACGGCGCGAAGCCCCGCTGAACGCCGCGATCCGTTCCGGGTACCGGACGGGCGCGCTTCTCGCTTTCGCGCGCGGCGTTGCGTCCGGG